>NZ_NOZF01000171.1:0-52586 GCF_002258565.1 Rhodococcus sp. 05-2254-6 | reverse complement strand
GGCGAACTGGTTCGCCGCGTCACCGGAAAATCGTTGCGTCAGTTCGTGGCCGAGGAGATCGCCGGGCCTCTCGGGGCAGACTTCCAGATCGGTGCCGCCGAGAGCGACCGGTCCCGCATCGCCGACGTCGTACCGCCGCCCCCGCCGACCGATGATGCCGTTCCCGATCCGACGATGGTGCGTCGCAAGACCTTTCTCGGGCCGTTGGTGCAGGCCTCGTCCGCGAATACACCGGCATGGCGTGCTGCCGACATGGGCGCGTTGAACGGGCACGGCAATGCGCGATCGGTCGCGAGAATCCTGTCGGTCATCTCGCGAGGCGGCACCGTCGACGGCGTACACCTGCTGAGCCCCGGCGCGATCGATTCGATCTTCGAGGAGCAGTCCAACGGAGTCGATCTCGCCCTGGGCATCCCGTTGCGCTTCGGCCTGGGTTTCGCTCTGCCACAGCAGGAATCGGTACCTTACATCCCTGACGGCAAAATCTGCTTCTGGGGCGGATGGGGTGGATCGCTGACCGTCATGCACCCGGAGTCGAAGCTGACCATCTCCTACGTCATGAACCGAATGGGGCCGGGAATCATCGGCTCCGACCGAGCAGAGCAGTACGTGCGGGCGGTATACGACGCCCTCGCATGACGGCGGTCTGGTTGATCGTGGACGACTATCATCCATTTTTTACACGATCTACTGGACAGATTTCCCATCTCCGGCACACCCGGCGGGTTGGATCCCGCCTGCCCTAGCGTGCGGGAACCGTGATTCCTCTCGCGTCGAGGATGGGTCGAACACCTTCAGCGAAGTGATACGCCTCCTCGAGGTGCGGGTAGCCCGAGAGGATGAACTCGTCGAACCCGGCGTCGTGGTATTCCCCGATGAGGTTCGCGACCTCCTCGTGCGAACCGACCAACGCGGTCCCGGCACCGCCGCGAACCAGACCGACACCGGCCCACAGGTTCGGGTAGATCTCGAGCGAGTCCTTGCTGCCGCCGTGCAGTGCGGCCATTCGGCGCTGTCCCTCGGACTGCGACGACGAGTGCAGCGCGTGCGCCGCAGACACCTGTTCCTCGGGAAGCTCGTCGAGGAGCTTCTGCGCGACGGCCCAGGCCTCCTCGGAGGTGTCGCGACTGATGGTGTGCAGGCGGACGCCGTAGGTCAGCTTGCGGCCCTCGGCATCTGCCAACGCCTGTACTTTTTCGATCTTCGCGCGGGCGTCGGCCGGCGGCTCACCCCACGTCAGGTACGTCTGCACCCGCTTGGCTGCGACGGCCAGAGCAGGCTCGGAGGAGCCACCGAACCAGAACTCCGGCAATGGGTCCGGAGCCTCGGACACCCGCGCATCGGCAACCTTGAAGAACTCACCCTCGTGGTCCACCGAGGTCTCGGTCCAAATGCGTTGTACGAGTTCGAGAAACTCGTCGGTGCGAGCGTATCGCCGATCATGGTCGATCCAGTCCCCGAAACGACGCTGCTCGACGTCGTCGCCGCCTGTGACGATATTGAACAACACTCGCCCTTCCGAGAACCGCTGCAACGTCGCGGCCTGCTGCGCCGCCAACGTGGGCGGCGTGAGACCGGGGCGGAAGGCAACGAGGAACTTCAGCCGTCGGGTGCTCTGTAGCAACGCCGCCGTGGTCAGCCACGCGTCCTCGCACCACGTTCCCGTCGGAGTCAGCACACCCTCGTAGTCGAGGCGGTCCGCGGCCTGAGCCACCTCGGTGAGGTACCGCAACGACGGGCGACGAAAGCCGGCGGGTTCGCGGAGATTGCCGGATGCGTGGGACGCGCCGACGATGGAGCGGCCGTCGCCTGCAGTGGGAAGAAACCAGAAGATGCGTGCGGTCACGAGTGGAACTCCTAGAACGTGGTGGGTGATCAGTTGGTGGCGGCGGATGCGTCTGCGATGGCGTCGTTGTAACGCGTGTCGACGAAGTCCGCGAACGTGTTGCCGCCGGGGATACTTCCGCTCTCGACGAACGCATCGAAGAGAGCCTGCTCGGACTCGATCACAGTGTCGTCCAGAGCAATTGCGGGTCGCTGGCTTCGTCCCTGCGCCAATTCGCCTGCAGCCGGGTCGATCCCGACGGCCGTGGAGTACGCGGACGCCCACTCGGCCGGATTCTTCTCAGCCCAGGCCGAGGCTTTGGCCAGACGAACCACGAAGTCCTGCAACGCCGTGTTCTTCGCCGGATCGTCCAGAGCCTGCTGTGAGGCGATGCCGAACCCGTAACCGTTGGCAACGCCCTCGGCGGTGGTCAGTGTCTTCGAGCCGTTCTGGACCTGCGCGATCGCGGTGAAGGGATCCCAGATCGCCCAGGCGTCGACCTCACCCGAGGTGAATGCCGTCAGCGCATCCGCCGGCTGGAGGAAGATGATCTGGACGTCGTCCTCGGTCAACCCGGCCTTCTGCAACTGCAGCAGCACGTGGCCGTGCGCTGAACTTCCCTTGCCCACCGCGATCTTCTTGCCGCGCAGATCGGAGAACGACGTGAGCGTCGAATCGGACGGCACGAGGATCTGATCGCCGCTGGCGTCGTTGCTGTAGGCGGAGACGACCTTGATGCGCGCATTGGCTGCGACCCCGAACACCGGAGGTGTATTGCCCGTGACCGCGAAGTCGATCTGGCCGGCTGTTGCGGCCTCCACCTGTGGCGGGCCGGAAGTGAAGGTGGAGAACACAACATCGTATGGGGCCGAGTCGAGCTCACCCGACGCACGAAGCAGCGCCTCGGTGCCGCCCTTCTGGTCGCCGACGTCGAGCGTGACCGTGGTGAGCTGGTCGTCGGAGACGAGTTCGGGCGCTTCGGTGGTAGTGGTGTCGCTGCCGCGGGAGACGCAGCCGGTGAGTCCGACGACCGTCAGAGACAGCGCAGCGAGCACACCGATGGCGCGCAGGGATCTGGAACGAGCGTGTGACGACATGCGTGAAAGATCCTTCGTATGAGAGGAATTGATCGGTCAGTGAACGCCGAGGGCCCCGAGCAAATGGGTACGGATGCGGGAGAATCCGGCTGTTCCCCGGTCGCGGGGACGAGGCAGATCGACGGTGACGGTCTCGGCCACCGCACCCCCGTCGAGCACCACCACCCTGTCCCCCAACGCGATTGCCTCGTCGACGTCGTGGGTGACCAGAAGGATGCCGAAGTGGTGCCGTCCCCACAGGTCGAGCAGGAGGGACTGCATGGTCAGTCGAGTGAGTGCATCGAGCGCCCCGAACGGTTCGTCCAGGAGCAGCAGTTCCGGCTCCCCCACCAACGCCCGCGCCAGGGCTGCGCGCTGAGCTTGCCCACCGGACAACGTGAGAGGCCACGCGTCTCGCTTCTCGGCCAGCCCGACTTCGGCGAGCGTTGCATCCGCCGCGGTCAGCGCACCGTTGCCGGTGACGCCTGCGGTGTTCAGGCCGTAGGACACGTTCTGGCGAACCGACCGCCACGGAAACAGCCGTGGTTCCTGGAACGCCACCGCGGGATTCCCGGCGACATGCCGCTCACCCGTGTGGTCGGTCGACAGCCCGGCCAGAACGCGCAGGATCGTCGACTTGCCGGACCCGGATCGTCCGACGAGCGAGACGATCTCGCCGCGTTCGATGGACAGATCGACGCCCTTCAGCACGTGACTGGATTCGTAGAACTTGTCGATCCCACGCAAGGTGGCAACGGACGTTGTCGTCGCAGTCATGAGTCAGACATCCAATCGGTAACGAAGAGCGCGTTTTTCGAGGATGCGCACGATGCCGTCGGTGGCGATTCCCATCAGCGCGTAGACAACGAGCCCGAAGATGATGGTGTCCACACGCAGGAAATCTCGCGCATTGTTGATGATGTAGCCGAGCCCGGATTCGGCATTGATCTGCTCGGCCACGATCAGCGACAACCACGCAATGGCCAGCGACTGCCTCAATCCCACCAGTAGTTGTGGGGCGATGCTGGGCAGGATGATGGTGGTGAACCGTTGACGCCACGAGAAGCCGAGTACGACGGCCGTGTCGAGGAAGTCGCGATCGATCTGGCGGATCGCCGAGAACGTGTTGAGGTACAGCGGAAATGCGACTCCGAGAGCCACGAGCAGAATCTTGGGAGTCTCGCCGATCCCGAACCACAGGATGAAGAGCGGGATCAGCCCGAGGTGCGGAAGTGCCCGCAGCATCTGCAGCGGCGGATCGACCGTTGCCTCCGCCAACTTGGACAGTCCGACGAGCGCACCGAGCGCCACCCCGATCACACCGCCGAGCACGAGTCCCTGCACCACACGGGTTCCGGAGACGGTGAGGGCATCGGCCAACTCTCCGTTGCGTAGCAATTCGAGGCCCGCGTCGAAGATCAGCGATGGCGCCGGCAGTACTCGTTCGGAGAGAACTCCGGCAGCACTGGCAATCTGCCACAGGACGAGGAGGGCGACGGGTGAGAGAACGCGCACGACGGTCCATCGGTACCGCTGCCACACCGACTGTTTCGGCGAAACATGCGCGGGGCCGCCGTTGGGAACGTCGCTGACACGCGTGTCCACGGGTGCCGCGGGAACGGCGTACGACGTCACGACCATGGGTACAGGCCTTCCGGTTGAGTGCGAGCAGGTTCGACTACTCACCTTCGGTCAGACCGGGGCCTACGACCAGGGTTCGAATCAGCGTGAATTTAGGTCGGGCAGAATTGCCCTCATGAACGTCGAGCCCATCCATACCGAGCGCCTGACGCTGCGCCTGTACGAGCCCACCGACGTGGACGGGATTCTCGCGTACTACAGCGATCCCGAAGTCTGCCGCTACCTACTGCACGAAGCGTGGTCGCACGCCGATGCCGTTGCTGCGGTGGGCAAGCGGATGAAGCGAACCGGATTGAACACTCAGGCCCTCGCGATGGTCGTCGAACACGAGGGGACGGTGGTGGGCAACGTCGAGGCATGGTTGATCGACGGGTCACCGGCTCTCGTCGAACTCGGGTGGACGTTCTCCCCTGCGGTAGCCGGTCGCGGATACGCCACCGAGGCGGTACAAGCCTTGATCGAGCACGTGTTCTCGCTTCCCCAGATTCACCGTGTCAGCGCGCAGCTGGACGGACGCAACGACGCCTCTGCCCGCCTGGCCGCGAGGGTCGGGATGCGTCAGGAAGCGCACTTCCGCCAGAACTGGTGGTGCAAGGGTGAATGGACCGACACCCTTGTCTACGCGATGTTGCGCGAGGATCGCTGACGTCCATCATGCGACGTTCACCTCTGCGTTGGTTCTGCGACATCGAACGGTGACCGGAGTGGGGCAGTCTCCGGGGAACTTCACTCGAACTCATGGGAGTCTCACCGATGGCCTCGCTTCGTAGAGCTGCACTGTTGGGCACGCTCGCTTTGATTTCTGTCGCATCCACGTCGCTGGCCAGTGTTGCCACTGCTGCGCCGGCACGGACGGCATCGCCGCTGTGCCAGGTCGCAGACCTCATCCCCACCGGATCGTCGTCGGGCCTCGGTTACCAATGTGCCGAAGCGGGTGAGCTTCTCGATCTCCCGATCGGTGAGGTGCGCGCGACACAACCGTCACTCGGGTACGACGAGGTGTACTACAAGCTCGGTCGGTACACGCTCGGCAAGGACGAGATCAACAAGAAGTTCGACGACTGGTGCGAAGCCAACGGCCAGGAAGAGGTCGCGTCGGCGATGCCCGATGCGCGACTGGACAATCCGTCGTCATTCACCTGCACTGTGCCCGTCGGCCAGGAAACGCCCGACACCATCGCGCCGATGAAGACGGTCGTCATCGGTCCGGGTGGCGTGCCCTACCTGACCGACGGACACCACACGCTGACCTCGTTCTACGAAACGGCCGACGGTGGACCGAATCTGCATCTGCGCCTGCGGGTGGTCGCGAACCTCAGTGACCTGAGCCCCGCTGACTTCTGGGCGCGGATGAAGGCCGAGAAGTGGGTGTGGAACTACGACGTCGACGGCAACGAGGTTCCGGTGGAACAGCTGCCCTCGGGAGTGGGGCTCGCCAAGTTCCAGAACGACAAGTACCGCAGCCTGACGTACTTCGGGCGCGATATCGGCTTCACCCCCGGAACCATCCCGTTCCAGGAATTCTATTGGGGTGCATGGGTTCGTGACTCCGGCGCAGCCGACATCAGCGGCTGGGACGCCAACAACCTCACGAGCTACCTGAGCACCGTCGAGGCGGTGTCGCGCGCCCAAGTCGCCGCACCGAAAGACGCGATGATCGACAGTGGCCGCACCGCATCAGAACTCGGTGCGCTCGACGCCTGGAACGACGGCAAGGCAGCCACGAAAGGCGAATTCGGAAAGCTCTCGGCACCGTACTCGAACGACAAGCCCGGCAAACTGGCCTACGCCTTGCAGTACAAGATGGGGCTGCCCAGGTAGTGCTTTTTCGATCCGAACATGAATCGGACGGGCTGCGCGCGCATCACCAGCGATCGACGTGCAGCACCGTCTCGATCGGATCCCGCGGAGCGACCTTGAAGGTCTCCCCTGTGTAGTACGCCGTAGGGATCAGCGCACCCTGATGGAAGTCGTCGGGAATGCCGAGCAGTTCGGAGATTTCGGCTTCCTTCGCGAGATGAATTGTGGTCCAAGCTGTTCCGAGACCACGCGCCCGTGCGGCCAGGGCGTAGTTCCACACCGCGGGCAGCAGCGAGCCCCACAGACCGGCTTGATTGCCGGCCGGGAGCGTCTTGCCGGCCTGGATGCACGGAATCAGCAGAACCGGAACCTCACCCATGTGCTCGCCGAGCCAGCTCGCACTGTCTCCGACACGCTTCTGGACCGAGGCACGTTCTGGGTCGTCGGTGAATAGGGCCGACGCAGAATGCTTGGACGCCTGATACGCGGTGAACAGTTCGCCGTAGATCGCACCGATACGAGCGCGAAGATCAGGATCGGTCACGACGATCCACTGCCACCCCTGCTTGTTCGATCCCGACGGGGCCTGCAACGCGATCTCCAGGCATTCCTTGATCAGTTCCATCGGAACCGGTCGCGTCAGGTCGAGACGCTTACGGACGGTGCGCGTCGTGGTCAGCAGCTCGTCGGGAGTGAGGTCGATGATCGGGAAGGAAGTCACCCTTCGATCATGCACCACCCGCAGTCACTCCGGCAGCATAGTTCTGATGATCGCCCACGCAGAGGCGTCGACCCACGAGGGGTTGGACTGCTGCGGCGATCGAAACACCTCGAGCGTCGACAGTGTCGCGATCGACTGAATGTCCGACGCAAGAATCGGCTCGTCGAACAGCGTGATGTCCGTCGAGATTTTCCACTGGTGCCCCGGGACCGGGGAGCCGGTCAGGGTGCCGGCACCCCAGATTCCGCGTCGGGCATGGGTACTGACCCAGAACAACACCGGCCGTCCGGGTGCCATCAGACGAGTTCGATAGTTGTCGGCGACGCACCAGTGGTCGTGCGCACGTCCGGCGTCGACCATCGGCGCGAGATCGGTCTTGTGCGGATTGCACTTGATCACCCACGCACCGAATGTCTCGTCGGTAATTGCCCGTGCCGTCACCGCATCCAGCGTACCGAGCGTCAGGCCACCGCGTCGTTGCCCTGAGCTGCCGAGACCACCAGATTGTTCGCGATCAGATTGTTTCCGTTCTTGACGGCGTCGATCCACTGATCTGTCGACGCGACCGCTGCGAAGTTCGACTGCAGCAGCACCATCAGCGCCTTGTGCAGTTGCTCCGCCGAGACGGTGCCTGCCTCGTTCGAGAGATTGATCGCGCCGGTGGCGTCGGACAGAATTTCGACGGTCAGATCCAGCACCTCGGCGTCGGCGCTGGATGCGAGGTCGCAGTTGTTGGTCATGTATCCGACGATCGTGACGGTGTCGATATTGTTGCCCTGCAACCACTTCGCGACACCGGTACCGGCGAACACGCTGCTGTACTTCTTCTCGACTCGCTCGAACGAGGGTTGTACGAGCGCCTGAATGTCGGGGTGCAGCTCGTACGTCGGGGTGCCCTTCACGAACGCCGGAGCGCCGTCGGGCATCTCGTGCTGCACGATCGCCACGGGAAGATCCTGCGCCACTGCGGCTTCGATCGCCCGGACGATGTTGGCCAACGACTGGTCACGAGGCGGGTACTGAATCTGCAGCACACCCTCGAAGTACTCCTGCTGGACGTCGATGACGATCAATGCTCTGCGTGGTGCGGTCATGGTGTTCTCCTTCGACTGGCGATCTCGGTCGCTTCTCATCCTGCGGTGGCGGCATTGCTTCCACGAGTGGCACGGATGCATACTTTCGATTGATTCGGGCCAACGGTCGAGATCGGAGACAGCCATGCGAATCGCGCTCTATGCGTTCGACGGCATCACGATGTTCCACCTCGCCGCGCCGTTGATGGTGTTCGGCGAGGTGACTCGACTCGGACTCGCACCGGACTGGGAGACGCGAGTGTGGTCCGACGAAGCCGGGTCGATCCGCACCGAGGAGGGCTTCCCGGTCGGCGAGATTGCCGGCCCCGATACCGTCGACTGGGCCGACATCGTCATCGTCACGTCGTGGCCGGAGTCGTTGCCGCACATCGGGAAAACCCTGTCGGCGCAGCTTCGTGACGCCCATTCGCGTGGAGCGGAAATCGCAGGACTGTGCCTCGGCTCGTTCGCCGTCGCAGATACCGGGCTGCTCGCCGGCCGCCCGGCTGTCACACACTGGACCAAGATGACCGAACTGCGGGAGCGAAATTCACACGCCGGCGTCGACGAGTCGGTGCTCTACATCGATCACGGCGACGTGATGACGTCTGCGGGCACCGCGTCGTCGATCGATTCCTGCCTGCACATCGTGCGCAAACACCTCGGTTCGGCGGCGGCGACCCGGGTGGCGCGCAGTCTGGTGGTCGCACCTCATCGCGACGGTGGCCAGGCCCAGTACATCGAGCGTCCGGTCACGGAGGCATCCGGAGGTACCGCGATTGCCGACGTGCTGAGCTGGGCACTCGAAAGACTGGACGAGCCCTTGCCCATCGAGCGACTGGCCGAACATGCGTGCATGAGCCGACGCAGCTTCATCCGCCAGTTCCACCTCGAGACGGGGTCCACCCCCGCCCGTTGGGTACTGGACAAGCGACTGAACGAGGCCAAGAGCCTGCTCGAAACGACCGATCGCAGCGTCGAGAACATCGCAGCGCTGTGCGGATTCGGCAGCGCCGTCACTTTGCGTCAGAACTTCCGCTCGGCCTTCGCGGTGACGCCGACGGCCTACCGACGGCAGTTTGCGGTCGGTTGTGCAACCACGAGCATCGTCGACAGGCAAAGATGAGCGACGTGATCCTGTGGATAGTTGCCGGAGTAGAGCTCGCTGCCATCATCGCGCTCGGTGTGGTCTTGATCGTCTCGCGTCGAAAGCTGAAGCACACACGTCGTGCACTGGACCGCGCTCTCGAATCGCAGCAACGCCGTAAGCGACGCGGCCTGGTGCCATTCGCGATCAGAACCGCATTCCACACCACGGACTTACTCATCAACAAGGGCTTCGGTGCAACGGTCCGCAACTCAGTCGAGGACCTCGCCGGCTGGGCGAAAGTGGAGCGCCCTGATCTGGCGCGCATGACCGCCGACGGGGACATCGTGGTGATGTTCTCCGACATCGAGGGCTCCACCGCCCGCAACGAGGAACTCGGCGACCGCGGCTGGGTGAAGCTGCTCGAGAAGCACAACAAGTTGATCCGCAAACACGTCGACGATCACGGCGGTCACGTGGTGAAAAGCCAGGGCGACGGCTACATGATCGCCTTCTCCGACCCGGCCCAGGCGGTGCGCTGCGGAGTGAAGGTGCAGGAAGCGCTGCTGAAGAACCCCGATCGCTGGCACCGCATTCGCGTCCGTATGGGCGTGCACGTCGGCAGCTCGGTGCGTCGAGGAGACGACCTGTTCGGCCTCAACGTGGCCATGGCGGCACGGGTTGCGGGACAGGCCGAGGGCGGTGAGATTTTGATCAGCGAACCGGTGCGCAATGCCATCAGCACGGCCGCCGATCTGCCCCTAGGCCTGCCCCGTGAAGTGGAATTGAAAGGAATGAGCGGGAACTTCCAGTTGTACCCGGTTGCGTTACCGATGCTGCCGCAGGCAAAAATTTATTCTAAGGATAATTTGATCTAAGCGACACCGCTGCCGTGGCTAACATGCGGGGTGCGACGCGCCGTGGTCCTGCAACGCGGTTCACTACGGGATGAACGGTGTTAACCCTAGTAACAACCTAGGCAGCATCGCTAGCACTTAGTCAGTTTTGTCCCAAAAACAGGGTCCACTGGTTGCAGATGAACTAGGATCGCAGCGCTATTTAAATTAGGCAACTCGTTTCTTAAGAATTCACCGCAGCTCCTCGTAGATGTCAATAGAAATCGAGGCGATGCGCACTATCAACGTCGCAATCAAGCCAAGCAATACCCCCGACCACAGCGTCAGAATAGATTTGCGGTCGGATTCATTACGATTCTCAAACAAATACACTGGTTGATCAGAGTAAGAAAAACGACTTGGTGTTGCATCACCCGACGACCAGTACGACTTCTGCTCATACTCCCACCAATTGTCAAATACAACGGGTTCGGGGTATGACGACGTCAATTCGACACCTGACTCTCTCTGAACTTCAACGTCGGCCGTCATAGATTGCTGGAAGTCGATTGAACCCTTCAGCGAAGTCCAGTTAATTTGAAACGGCAGCAGCGTCTTATTTTCGGAATTTCCAAAGTTTCGTCCACCGATAGTCCGCCAAGCACTTGAAGTGGGGAAGTTGCACTCTTCAACAAAGACGTTCCCACTGTCGTCCTCGTCACGATTCGAGCGCTTCACACCGTTGTCGAGAGGCCAGATTTTACCTCGGTATTGGTGCACAACTGTGTTATTCAGCTGATCAGATATCGCCTCTTCGCTGCGCGGCTCACTGGCATAACCGATCGCGGAACTGCGCGTACTGATTGCGTCCACGTTGATCGCTCGCTTTGGACCCTCCTCAAGATTGTCAAATTTTACTTCGGAAATCTTATCCGCGGTTCCGCACTGAGCATCGCCTCCTGCATCGCCAACAAAATCAATCTCAAAATCGATAGATTGCGCATTTCCGCCGTCACCATAGATGAGCCCGTTCGCCGTAAAGTAAAATACTACCTTTACTCCGCCTTTGTCATCAAACTTTTGATGCAGTTTTAATTCAAGATCCCGACCCCCACCTTGCGTAGAGACGACAAACAAACCTCGGACGCCGCCATCTAAAGATTCTGAAGGCCGTACCAATTCTTGAGCCCGCGGTAGCATGAAAACAAGACCACCGACTATGACAAGTAGGCCGAGACCGACCTTAATTAGCGACGTACGAACGCTCATAATCCCCCGATAGTCAAGATCCGACACAGTATTGGCTCACAAGATCCAGTCGAACGTCGCATCCACCCACCGCTCGAACTCACCGGAGATTAGCCCAGCTTCGACGGTGAAGCAACAGCAAACCTGGTGAATGAATCTGAAATCGATTCATTGTGCAATTTTGCCGCATTACCCGCGGAAGAAAGCCAGTTCGCGGGCTCCTCTATCCTGACCCCATGGTCCTTGCAGCCAAAAGTTCATTCGGTCAAATGACTAGCCCCAAGACCTCTTGACTGTTGCAATACTGACTCTGCCGCAAAATACCTCAGCGGCGATGTCGCTGCCATCGTGGTGTTCCCAAGCCGTCAAACAGCCGTGTCTGAACTCCCGAATCCGCTGAAATCTACGATCGTATCCTGCCTGCGACTACGTTCTCGCTCTGTAACGTGCATCGAAATCCGCTCGGGCCCGTCACAATGCGCTTACTACGAAGCATTGGTACGCGCAGACTTATACAGTCATACTCAGCAGGTGGTAGCTCAGACACTTTCCGTGACCGTCGAGCACGGGGCTACCCGTCACTCCCCCACCGAGCACGCCGGGCAGCTCGAACACCAACCCGGAGACCAGAGACATTTCAGTGCGGCGTACGTCTCCGGCAACCAGCGGTGCGAAATGCGTAGCGACGGCGTCGGCAGTCAGTTCGCGGACCAGTAGCTCGTAGTGTTGGTCTGTCCGCGGGAAGACAGCGAGAATGAGGGTGTCGCCCTTGTCCCCGGTTCGCACGTCGGCGAAATCGTCGACAGTCCTCATACCGTCACCTCCGTGATGTGCACGGCGGTCGTCACCTGTGCACGTGGAATCAGACAGGATCTGATAGCCAAGACCTCCGTGTTGCTGCTGCGCGCACCGCCACCGCCGGCGGGCCCGTTGGTGTAAAGACTCTCGACTTCCCAGCCGACGAGAGCCGCAGTTTCGGCGTCGGGCACCTTCGCCGTCACGCGCAGTCTCACTTCAGGGACATCGGTGGGGGCGACGAGTCCACGGAATGCAGCGCCCGCACCGATGTACTCGATACCCACGTTCTCGGCGGATATACCGTGCACCTCCCACAGTCGTTGCTGCACAATCTCTCCGGCGAGCTCGGCGCGTTGCAGCGAGCGCGGACCCGCATAGCTGATCTGCCCCTCACCGAGCCAACCGCCCCGGAACCCGAGGGTCACTTTCAGCTCCTCTGGCCGCGTGCTGCCCGTTGCCCCGGACACCGCCACCCGATCGGGTCCGACGGTCTCGAACGAGACTTCGGTGAAATCGGCGGTCACGTCCGGCGTCAGATATCTGGCGGGATCGCCGACCTCGTACAGCAATTGCTCGGCGCACGTTCGACGCGTCAGCTCCCCGCCGGTACCGTCGACCTTGCCGAATTCTGCTGTACCGTCTGCGCGTACGTCCCCGAACGGAAAGCCCAGATTCGCCAGACCCTGCACCGGCTTGGTGACCGGATCGGCGAAGTAACCACCGGTCAGTTGGCCCGCACATTCGAGAAGATGTCCGACGGCAGTTCCTGCACCAAGTGTCTCCCAATCCTGCCCGGCCCAACCGAACTCGTGCATCAGAGGTGCGAGATACAGCGCCGGATCGGCGAGACGGCCGGTGACGACCACGTCGGCACCGACGTCGAGGGCAGGCAGTACCGCATCGGCACCGATGTAGGCGTTGGCCGATACGAGTTCCTCGGAATGCTCCGACAGCGGTCGACCGGTCTCCCACACCACCGGGTCGATCCGGCGCACCGCGTCGAGCACGTCGTCGCCGGTGACGGCAGCAATGCGCACCGAACGCGAGCACACCTGCTCGGCCACGCGCGCAACGACGGCCGCTGCCGCAACAGGATTCGCGGCTCCGGAGTTCGTGACGACGGTGATGCCCTGCTCCGTCGTCGCCCCGAGAACTGCACGCATCCGCGCTGCCAACAGCGGGTCGTAGCCCGCCGTGGGATCGAGCAATTTTCGGGCCTGCCCTGTCGCCACCGTCCGCTCTCCGAGGCACTCGAAGATCAGATAGTCGAGCTCGCCCCGCTCGGCCAAGATCTGCGCCGGGTCGATGCGATCGCCCGCAAAACCTGCGCCGGCACCCAACCGGACGGTTCCGCGGGCGCTCATGACGACCACAGCGGGATCGCGCCGGTGGCCATGGCAACGCCGAGCATGCCGAGGCTGATCAGCCACGCCCACCCCAACGTGTGGCGAATGTGCTTACCGATGTCGACTTTCGCGAGACCCACCAGAAGGTAGAACGCGCCGGTCATCGGGCTGATCGGGAATCCGACCGTTTCCTCACCGATGATCGAGGCCTGCGCCAGATCGATTGCGCTGACTCCGAATTGGTCACCTACCTCGATGAGGACCGGCAGCACACCGAAGTAGTAGGCGTCCGGCCCGAAGATCAGGCTCATCGGGACGGCGAACACGCCGACGATGAGCGGCAAGGCGGGGGCCATCGCGTCCGGAATGGCATTCGCTGCGCTGACCGCCATGGACTCGATCATGCCGCTGCCGTCGAGCACACCGAGAAGTACCCCTGCAGCCAACAACGTGCCGACCATCAGCATCGCGCCGACAGCGTGGGCCTCGATGCGGGCGGACTGGGCCTTCATTCCGCGGTAGTTGACGAGTAGCGCCACGATAGTGGCGATGATGAAGCACGTTTCCGGAGGGGCGATGGCGGCGATCAACGCAGCCAACGTCGCGATTACCAGGAAGGCGTTGACCCAGAACAACTTCGGCCGCAGCAGTGCTCGGTCACTCGACGCGGTTGCCGGACCGTCCGCATCGTCGCCACCGGTCGACGGGCTGCCGGGCTCCTCGTTCGCGTCACCGACTGCGGATCCGGTACCCCCGGATCCCACGGACATTCGTTCGGCGATTCGCGCCGTCGACTCCTCCACGACGGCCGACGCATCGCCCGCGGCGACCTTGGCCAGACGGGTCCGCTCACGCCGACCCAGGTAGTAGGCGACGCCCAGTGCGAACACGACTCCGGCGATCTGAGCAGGAATCAACGGAACCCACAGTTCGTTGGCGTCGACGCCCAGAGTTGCTGCAGCGCGAGCCGTCGGACCACCCCAGGGGACCATGTTCATCACTCCGGCACCGAGTCCGACGCAGGTGGCCAGGACGAGCCGGCTCATACCGAGGCGTTCGTAGATCGGGAGCATGGCGGGGACGGCAATCAGGAACGTGGTTGCGCCGGCACCGTCGAGGTGAGCCACCACGGCGAGGGCAGTGGTCGCGACTGCCACGGTCGGTGGGGCACTACCCGCCCAGCGCACGATGCGGGCGATGATCGGATCGAACAGACCCGCGTCGCGCATGATCCCGAAGAAGACGATTGCGAACAGGAACATCGCGGCGACGCCGACGACCCCGCCGAGTCCCTCTTTGACGAACCCTGCCACCTCGGATGGAGAGTTGCCGGCCAGGAACGCCGCGGCAAGCGGGACACCTGCAAGCGCGACGATGGCCGCGACCCGCTGGGTGAACAACAGCAGCAGGATGATGGCAATCGTCCCGAAGCCGAGCAGTGACAGCATGTGATCTCCTTCATCGAATACGACGAGTGTTGTGCAGATCACTTACTCCGTCCAACATCAGTTGGGTATAGATTCATGCATCGTGGGCATAAACCTGGGCATCGCCCATCTACGCGCCGTCGTCGCACTCGCCGATCATGCGAGCTTCACTGCAGCGGCGAACTGGCTTCAGGTCTCCCAACCCAACCTGAGCCGTACCGTCGCCGAAGCCGAACGACGCCTGGGCGTCCGACTGTTCATGCGCACCACCCGCAGCGTCGACCTCACCGGTGACGGACACGAAGTCACGGCCTATGCCCGTCGGGTACTGCTCGAGTTCGACGACGGCCTGGAGCAGATCGGACGCTTCGTCTCGGGCGACCGCGGAACCGTCACCATCGCGTGCCTGCCCTCGATCGCGGCGACGTTTCTCCCGCCGTACATCGTGAATTTCCGCAACAGTCATCCCGACGTCTCGGTACACATCAGAGACGGGCTGCGCGACGACGTGGTGGCCTCGGTTCGCGACGGTTCCGTGGACTTCGCAGTCGTCGCCGCGTCGGGACGAGCGAACGATCTGATGCGCACGACGGTCAGCACCGACGCCTTCGTCTGCGCGCTACCGCCGAATCATGCTCTGGCACAGCGAACAAGCCTGCTATGGACCGACCTCGCCGACCAGCCGTTCGTCGCGTTCGGTCCCGAATCGAGCATCGCCTCGCACGTGCAACTGGGGCTCGAAAGCGCGGGAGTCGACGTCGGGCCATCGGTTCAGGCGCACAACGTGGCCGCCGTGGCGGGCATGACCGCTGCCGGACTCGGCATCACCGTGATCCCGGAACTGGTGGTGCCGATGATGTCGTTCGCGAACCTGGTCTACCTGCCTATCGAGCCGACCATCCATCGCACCATCTCTGTTGTCCAGTTGCCGGGGCGACGCCAAAGTGCGAGCTGTACGGCGTTTCTGGATATTTTGGTGCCCGCCTTGAACGAATGAATGGTCCATTCACGACGTCTGAGCGCGTGAAAGTCACATTGATCCGAACGGGGTGGGCGGTAAACCCCAATGCTGTTGCACCCCAATACGAATGAATGGTCCATTCAACACGTCTGAGCGCGTGAATGGACCATTCATTCCATGGGGTGGAGCAGATAAAACTACTTCTTCGCCGACTCCAGAGCCTCGTTGAAGGTCTTGGACGGACGCATCACTGCCGCGGTGGCTTCGGGGTCCGGGTAGTAGTAGCCGCCGATGTCGACTGCGGTGCCCTGAACCTCGTTGAGCTCGGAGACGATTTTCTCCTCGTTCTCCGCCAGGGTCTTCGCCAGTGCAGCGAAGTGCTTGGCCAGTTCGGCGTCCTCGGTTTGCTCGGCAAGTTCCTGTGCCCAGTACAGAGCGAGGTAGAACTGGCTGCCACGGTTGTCGAGTTCACCGGTCGAGCGCGACGGGCCCTT
Source organism: Rhodococcus sp. 05-2254-6 (assembly GCF_002258565.1). Taxonomy (NCBI): domain Bacteria; kingdom Bacillati; phylum Actinomycetota; class Actinomycetes; order Mycobacteriales; family Nocardiaceae; genus Rhodococcus; species Rhodococcus sp. 05-2254-6. The sequence goes on along the minus strand of NZ_NOZF01000171.1, from coordinate 36,253 downwards.
GCTGTTCTCGAGCAGCTTGCCGGTGGCGGAGTCGAGTGCCTTGGCGAGGATGGTCGCCTTGACGTCGCCGGTCTTGGTGCCGAGATCTTCGAGGCTCACGGCCAGAGCCAGGAATTCGCCGAGCGAATCCCACCGCAGGTGGTTCTCCTCGATGAGCTGCTTGACGTGCTTGGGAGCCGAGCCGCCTGCACCCGTCTCGTAGAGACCGCCACCTGCCATCAGCGGAACGATGGAGAGCATCTTGGCGCTGGTGCCGAGTTCGAGGATCGGGAACAGGTCGGTGAGGTAGTCACGCAGGATGTTGCCCGTCGCGGAGATGGTGTCGAGTCCGCGGACCAGACGCTCCATCGTGTACCGAATGGCACGCACCTGGGACATGATCTGGATGTCGAGGCCCTCGGTGTCGTGATCCTTCAGGTACTTGCGCACCTTGCCGATGAGCTCGTTCTCGTGCGGGCGGTACGGGTCGAGCCAGAAGACGACCGGCATTCCGGATTCACGCGCACGCGTGACGGCGAGCTTGACCCAGTCCTGGATCGGGGCATCCTTGACGATGCACAGACGCCAGATGTCGCCCTCTTCGACGGTCTGCGTCAGCAGCACCTCGCCGGTGGCCTTGTCGGTGATGTTCGCGACGCCTGCCTTCGGTACTTCGAAGGTCTTGTCGTGCGAGCCGTACTCCTCGGCCTTCTGCGCCATCAGGCCGACGTTGGGAACGGTGCCCATCGTCGTCGGGTCGAACTGGCCGTTGGTCTTGCAGAAGTTCACCATCTCCTGGTAGATCCGGGAGAACGTCGACTCGGGGTTGACGGCCTTGGTGTCCTTGGGACGACCGTCCGCTCCCCACATCTTGCCGCCGGCGCGAATCATCGCGGGCATGGAGGCGTCGACGATGACGTCGCTGGGTGAATGGAAGTTCGAGATGCCGCGGGCGGAGTCGACCATCGCGAGCTCCGGACGGGTCTCGTGGCACTTGTGGAGGTCTTCGATGATCTCGTCGCGCTTGGACGCCGGGAGGGTCTCGATCTTGGTGTACAGGTCCGAGAGGCCGTTGTTGACGTTGACGCCCAGCTCCTCGAAGAGCTCGTTGTGCTTGGCGAACGCGTCCTTGTAGAACACGCGCACAGCATGGCCGAACACGATGGGGTGCGAGACCCGCATCATGGTCGCCTTGACGTGCAGGGAGAACATGACGCCGGTGTCGTAGGCGTCCTGCATCTCGTGCTCGTAGAAATCGAGAAGCGCCTTCTTGCTCATGAACATCGAGTCGATGACGTCACCGTCGGTGAGCGAGACCGTCTCCTTGAGCACGATCGGCTCGCCGTCGGCGGGCAGCAGCTCCATCTTGATCTCACGGTCACCGTCGACGACCGTCGACTTCTCGCCGTGGTAGAAATCGCCCTCGCGCATGTGCGCGACATGGGTGCGCGACGCCATCGACCACTCGGTCATGCTGTGCGGGTGCTTCCGGGCGAATTCCTTGACGGCCTTCGGCGCGCGACGGTCCGAGTTACCCTCACGCAGAACGGGATTGACCGCGCTACCGAGGCACTTAGTGTAACGCTCGCGGATCTCGCGCTCTTCGTCGGTCTTGGGATTGCCGGGGAAGTCGGGGATCGCGTAGCCCTTGTCCTGCAGTTCCTTGACGGCAGCGAGCAGCTGCGGAACCGAGGCGCTGATGTTGGGCAGCTTGATGATGTTGGTCTCGGGCAGCTGCGTCAGCTTGCCGAGCTCGGCGAGGTTGTCGGTCACTCGCTGGTCTTCGTTGAGGTAGTCGGGGAACTCGGCGAGGATGCGGTTGGCAACGGAGATGTCACTCGACTCGACGTTGATCTCGGCCGCGCTGGCGAAAGAACGTATGACCGGCAGAAACGCGTGAGTCGCCAGCATGGGCGCCTCGTCGGTCAGGGTGTAGATGATGGTCGGCTTCTTCGCAGTCATGTTTCGCCTTTGCCTCAGTTTCAACGTCGTCTTTTGGATGCGTCCACCGTCGACTTTAATCTTTGAACCCGCCGCTGTGCGTGCCAGTGGGGTATCACTCCATCGGCGGTTCCAAGTTACCGACCGGTAGGGCGCTCAAAGGTTTTCGCCGCCTACCCCTACCCCGCCTCTGACCACCGTCGGAGCATCCGATTTGCCCGGATCGGAACAACGGACCCCTCCCCGACCGTTGAACCGAATATGACGACCTACAAAACTGTCAATCCTGCCGACGGCACAACTGTCAAGGAATTCGAAACTCTCGATGCGGCCGGCGTCGAGCGCGCATTGGCCGACGCACACGCCGGCTTCCAGACGTGGCGCAAGACCTCACCGAAGCACCGCGCCGAAATTCTGCACAAGGTCGCCGATCTCTACACCGAACGTTCGGACGAACTGGCGCGGGCCATCTCGCTCGAAATGGGTAAGCCGCTCACCGAATCCCAGGGTGAGGTGGAGCTGTCGTCGAACATCTACCACTACTACGCCGACAACGGTCCCGCGCTGCTCGAGGACGAGAAGCTCGACGTCCCCGGCGCGGAAGACACTGTGCTGCAGCGCAAGCCGGTGGGCGCGCTCGTCGGCGTCATGCCGTGGAACTTCCCGTACTACCAGGTGGCCCGGTTCGCCGGCCCGAACCTGATGGTGGGCAACACGATTCTGCTCAAGCACGCACCGAACTGCCCACAGTCGGCCCTGCTGATGGAGGAGATCTTCCAACAGGCCGGACTCCCCCAGGACGCGTACATCAACATCTTCGCGACCAACGATCAGATCGCCGAGATGATCGCCGACCCACGCGTGCAGGGTGTCTCGCTCACCGGTAGCGAGCGGGCCGGAACCTCGGTCGCCGAAACCGCCGGACGCAACCTCAAGAAGGTCGTTCTCGAACTCGGGGGCTCGGACGTGTTCATCATGCTCGACTCCGACGACATGGACGCCACCGTCGAATCCGCAACCCGGGCGCGGCTGTCCAACGCAGGCCAGGCCTGCAACGCCGCCAAGCGCATCCTCGTCGCCGAGGAGTTCTACGACGACTTCGTCACCAAGCTCACCGCATCGTTCGAGGCAGTGCAGACGGGCAATCCGTTGGACGCGAACACCACCCTCGGCCCGCTGTCGTCGCAGACCGCAGCCGACACGTTGATCGAGCAGATCGACGACGCCGTCGCCAAGGGCGCAACGCTGCTGACCGGCGGCAAGAAGATCGACGGACCGGGTGCATTCGTGCAGCCGACGTTGCTGACCGACGTCACCCCGGACATGCGTGCGTACAGCGAGGAGCTGTTCGGACCGGCAGCGGTGATCTACAAGGTCGAAAGCCCGCAGCAGGCAATCGAATTGGCGAACTCCTCGGCTTACGGCCTGAGCGGCTCGGTGTGGAGCGCCGACCTGGACAAGGCCCGTGACGTGGCCGAGCAGCTCGAAGTGGGCATGGCCTTCGTCAACGAGCACGGCACCACGCTGCCCGGCCTGCCGTTCGGCGGCGTCAAGCGCTCCGGCGTCGGCCGTGAGCTGGGACCGTGGGGCATGGACGAGTTCGTGAACAAGAAGCTCGTGCGCGTCTCCGCGAAGTAGTTCCTGTCGGCATGGCTCCCCGGGCAGTTGCCCGGGGAGCTTTGTCGTGCCGCGGCCATACTGTCTCGATGATCGTCGAACATGCTCTGTTGCACATCGTCCCCGATCGAACCGACGAATTCGAGGCCGCGTTCGCCGACGCGAAGTCGATCATCTCCGCGATGCCGGGATTCGTGAATCTGACATTGTCGCGGGGCATCGAGCAGCCGAATACGTATCTACTGCTGGTCGAATGGGAACGCCTCGAAGACCACACCGAGGGCTTCAGGCAGTCCGACGAGTACCAGAAGTGGAAGACGCTGCTGCATCATCTCTACGAACCCTTCCCCGTCGTCGAGCATTTCGCTCCGAGGCTCAGGGCGTAGGAGATAAGTTCGATTCTCGTCCCCATCGCCGTTTCTAGGAGTCACCCGTGGCCAATGCTTCGTCGTTCGTATCCAAGCAGGACGACACCGAGATCAGTACCTACATCTGGGCGACGTCCGCCGACCCGGCTCGCGGCGTCGTACAGATCGCACACGGACTCGCCGAGCACGGCAGCCGCTACGCCCGATTCGCCGCCGCCCTGAACGAGGCCGGATTCCACGTCGTCGCGTCCGATCATCGTGGTCACGGCCAGTCCATCGTCGACACCCCTGGCGATTTCGGTGCCGCCGCGTTCGCCGGGTTGTGGGCCGACATCGAGCAGTTGGGCGAGTCGTTGCTGAACGAGTACCCGGACCTGCCACTGTTCCTGTTTGCGCATTCGATGGGATCGTTTGCCGCGCAGCATGTTCTGATCGAACGATCCGACCTGTACGAGGGTGTGGTCCTCTCGGGAACGACCACGCTCGACATCCTCGCAGCCGGCATGGCCGACGCGCCAGCAGGCGACCTGAGCGTGTTCAACGCCGCCTTCGAGCATCGCACCGGATACGAGTGGCTCACCCGTGACGAAGCAGAAGTGGACGCCTACGTCGCCGACCCGCTGTGCGGCTTCGACCTCCCGGAGTCGACGGTCCCCGCGTTGTTCGGTGAGGCCGACAAGCTCGCCGACCCGCACAACCTCGAGCAGATCCGCTCCGATCTCCCGCTGCTCATCACCTCGGGAACCGACGACCCGCTCGCCGGGGGCGGACAGTTGATCGAGACCCTCGCTGCCCGATACCGCGAGGCCGGAATGAGCGACGTCACCGTCACCCTCTACCCCGGTGCTCGCCACGAGATCCTCAACGAGACCAACCGCGACGAGGTCACCGCGAACATCATCGGCTGGCTCACCGACCGCGCCGGATAGACCTACCGCTTTCGCAGCTGCACGGGCTGCCCGTCCTCCGGGAAGGGCAGCGACGTGAAGTTCAGCGGCGCAACGTAATCGGGGTCGACCGACCAGTCGAACCGCAGCAGCAGGTGATGCATGATCGTCTTGATCTCCGCTCCGGCGAAGAACATGCCGATGCACTTGTGCACGCCTCCGCCGAACGGCTCCCACGCGTAGCGGTGCACCTTGTCCTCCCGGCGGTCGTCGGCGAACCGGCCGGGATCGAATTTCTCCGGGTTCGGCCAGTACTCGGCCATGTGGTGGGTGAAGTGTGGGGCGACCGACGCATACGTCCCCGCGGGGACGAACTTGCCCTGCACCTCGGTGTCCTTGACCGCACGGCGGGCAACCACCGGCGTGGGCGAGACCAACCGCAAGCATTCCTTCATCACCAGATCGACGCTGTGCAGTTCGTCGAGTTGCGCGAGCGTCGGCGCTTCGGTACCGAGCGCCTCGGACTCGGCACGACACTTGTCCTGCCACTGCGGATGCTGACCGAGGTACTGCATCATCGTCGACAGAGTGATAGTCGACGTGTCGTGCGCGGCCATCAGCAGGAAGATCATGTGGTCGATCACTTCGTCGTCGGAGAAGCGCTCGCCGTCGTTCCCCTCGATGTGACACAGAACCGAGAACAGGTCGTCGGTCTCGGTGGCACGCCGGGACGGAAGGTACCGCCGGAAGAACTCCTCGAGCATGGCGCGGCCGTCGAGACCGCGCTTCCACCGAGTTCCGGGAACCCGAAAGCGCACAATGGATGTCGCCGCCTGAACGCACGCCACGAAACTGGAGTTGAGCTCGGCAATCTCGGCATCGGTGCTGCCCTCTGCGCCGCCCATGAAGATGCTCGTTGCCACCTCCAGGGTCAACGCCTTGAGCGCCGGGTAGACCTGGACGTCGCGCCCGCCTTGCCACGCGTCCAAACCGGTTGCTGTGACAGGATTCAACGCCTCGACGGATTTGGTGAGCCGGTCCCTGGTGAAGGCCTGCTGCATGATCCGTCGGTGCTTCAGATGCTCCTCGGAGTCGAGCAACATCAATCCGCCGTGAAAGAACGGGCCGATCAGCAGGGACCAGCCGTCACCGTTCGCGAACGCCTTGTCGGCGTTCTGCAACACCTCTTGGCATGCGTCCGGACCCAGAACGGTGATCCACTTCTGACCGGCCATCGTCAGCCACGACACCTCGCCGTACTTCTCCCACCGACTCCCGAGCAGCTTCAGGGGATCTCGGATGTACTCGAGCGTGTGCCCGACGACGGGCATACCGCCGTCGCCGTATACCGGTTCTAGCGTTGAATCAGCAGGTGGAGCAGCCAGAGCACGTGCCATTGTCGACCTCCGTCAATCTGACAGAGCGTCCCGTCAGATGGGATGTAGTCTGCGTCACACCTGCTCCCTCTGTCAAGATCTACGCATGGCTTCCACGCGCCGCTACAACGGCATGAGCGCAGACGATCGCACCGCCGACCGTCGCGCACGGTTGCTCGAAGCCGGACTCGAAGTGTTCTCGACGGCCGGTGCCCAGAACACGACCATGACCGCGATCTGCGCGGAGGCGAAGCTGACCGAGCGCTACTTCTACCAGAACTTCTCCAGCAAAGAGGATGTGCTCGAGAAAGTGGTGGAGTCGGTATCCGACGAGATCCGGGCCGCTGCCCTGGACGCTCTGCACTCCCCCGCCCCCACCGTCGAGGACCAGGTACACAACGCCATCGCCGCGTTCGTCGGCGTTCTCACCGACGACCGACGCAAGGGCCGCGTCGCGATGATCGAGTCGCTGGCCGTCGACTCACTGCGCGACTATCGACGACAGTCCATGCGCGCGTTCGCCCATCTGGTCGCCGAGCAGTCACGCGAGCTGTTCGGCGAACAGGCCTGGCCGCAGCCACAATCGGAAATCAACGGCCTGCTGTTCATCGGCGGACTCGCGGAACTGGTCATCGCGTGGTTGAACGACGAGATAGCCGTCACCCCAGCAGATATCGTCGACGCCGCCACCCGCCACTTCGTCGCGACGGCACACCGCTGAGGTGCCTCCGGCAGTGGCGCGGTTATGTGCCCGCTGAGGCACTTACCCGCACCACTGCGCCGGAGGCGCACTCCTACCGGTCGAAGTGCGCCTTGGAGATCTGACCGTGCACGCCGACCGTCTTGTCGACCACCTGCGAGACGGTGAAGTTCGCGGCCGCGGAGAGGTACGCGTAGGCCGTCGCCCGGTCCATGCCGAGGTCGGTCTCGAGGAAGTCGAGCGCGTTGACCACGGCGCGACGCATGGCGGCGTTCAGGTCCGAACTCTGGCCGCCGACGGCACCGTCCGGATCGGACAGGCCGATCGGAATCCACGAGTCCTCGTTCTCGGCAAAGGGATACGAGTACGCGACGGACGGGGCATCACCGCTGCCCGCCTTGCACACAGTGAGCCGGAAGGTGCCGCGCAGAGAACCTTCCATCGCGGTGAGCGCCACCTCCCCGTCGCCCATCGCCATGTGCGGATCGCCGACGTAGAACAACGCACCCTCGGCGAACACCGGGAGGTAGAACGTCGATCCGACACCGAGCAAACCGACATCGATGTTGCCGCCGCCGAGCGTCGGCGGAATCGAGTTCGCGTTGGGTGACGTCAGACCCGGGTCGCTGGCGAACGCCACGCCCATCATGCCCATGAACGGGCGCAGCGGAAAGCGCACGGCGGCATCGCCGTAACGCATCACACCTTGCCCGTCCTCGACGGCGGTGAACGTGGAGACGTTGCCGTACTGCGTCGGATCACCCGACGGCCTGCCATCGCTGCCGATCGGCGGCATCACCTCGTCCAGGCTGATACCTGCGGGTGCCTCACCGGACGCGGTCACCGCCAGGGAACCCTTGCCGTGCCGACTCGACACCACGCCGTACGGCACGCGGGGAATCGCCTCGAGCGTCTCGATCTTGAGCACGTCGCCGCGCTGCGCCCCTTCGACGAACACCGGGCCCGTCACCACGTGCGGTCCGTCGACGTCGAAGTTGCGGACCGTCCGGTCGTACCCGCCGGCGATGTCGATGGCGTCCTGCAGCACATCGGATTCGGATACACCCTTGCCGCCGAAGAACTCGACGGGATCGCGGCCCTGGTCTTCGAGAATTCCCTCGTGGCTGAGCGCATCGATGGTCACCGTCTCACCGGACTTCATCTGCAGCACCGATTCGGACTCGACCGTCGGGACGTATCCCCAGAGAACCTTGTCGACTTCGGAACTCAGGTAGTGATCGCCGGAGATGTCGCCTGCGCCGGGCTGAAGAATCCCGACCGGTGCCGGGGCCGACGAACTCGCGGCGGCGGTGCTCGTCGACGACGACGTCGAACAGGCTGCCGTTCCGGCGATTCCGACGCCCGCGCCCAGCGCGGCCACCGCCTGAATGAATCCGCGACGTCCGATCCCCTTGGTGATCGTCTCCGCTGCCTGCTCCGCCATCGACCGCGCCATGATGCCTCCTGAATTGTCCGAAACCCGAACGTAGACCGGAGGTGTTTCTCGGCAGTTACGATCACGCGTCGCCCCAATTGCTCAGCTGGGGTCGCTGCCGCCGATTGCTGACCACCACACAGCGGTGACGGCGGCGAGGTCGTCGAGCAAGATTCGACGCACCACTACGGAAGGGTTCACCTGATACGTCTGCGCGAGGAACGGATAGTCGATAAAGCGACGTAGCTGGAAAATAGGTGCTCTCCACTCGCATCGGTAGATTCACGTTCATGACCGCAGCTGCCACCCCCGACGGATTCGCCTTCGAACGATTCGACGTCACCGACGCCGGATCCATCGCCACGGTCTTCGCGGCCAAGGAACACCGAGCCGGGCTCTACGTTCTGCACTTCACCGACGGCTCGGCCTACTCGGGCTACGCAGATTCGGTCGCCGCGCGGTTCGCCGCGGACCTCGACGTGTGGACCGACATCGAGGCACTCGATTTCGCGGCCGGAACTGCAGATCAGCTGGAGCACCTGCAGGAGCTCGTGTCGCGCCTGACCCGCCTCCGCGAACGCCCTTCCGATCCTGGCGCGATCGGCGAAGCACCGAGCGCGAAATCCGCACTGCCGAAAGAAAGAGCCAAGCGGGCGACGTTGCTCGACACGGCAGTCGGCAAGGCACGCAAGCAGTTCTGGGAACTGTCCGACCACATCGCGTACCCCGCCATCCGCAGCATCGTGGCCGACTACATCAATTCCTCGATCCCCGACCCGGCGAACACCGAGAAGTATCTGTGGCAGATCGCTGCCCTGTCCGACGATATCGCCGAGACCGGTCCGCGACGCTTGGTGACGCTGACGTGCGGCGGCTTCGAGACGCTCCGCGTCGACGAGATCGTGCACGACGACGACACCATAGAACTCGACCTGCGCATCAACACCAACGTTCCGCGCGACCGCACCGACGAGCAGCTCGAGGTCTCCAACGAGACGGTCAGCGCAGGACGCGGTCCGCACCGGGACGAACGCGTGTGGTCGTGGTCGATCGACCTCGGCGCACTGCTGGAAGAAGACGTGGACGTCGACCTCGGCATCGACGACGACACGTTCGACGACCTCGCTTACGGTCTCAACGCCCGTTTGATGCGATCCGGAAACTCAACGGGCGCAGCATCACACAACCACGACCTCGCGTCCGACCTGCTCGCCGAGGCATACCGGCAGCTGTTCGAGACCGAGTGACCGACCGGCTGTGGTACGTCTCGTACGGGTCCAACCTGCTGCGCGAGAGGTTCCATACCTACCTGACCGGGTCCGACGAGCGCTCCGAATTCGGTGCGCACCCACCGGCACCCACTGCGTCACCACCCGCCGAAGAACGATGGCTGTGTATCGATCATGCGCTGTATTTCGCGGGAGTCTCCCGGCGCTGGACCGGAGCATCCGCATTCGTCTCCACGACGGTCGATCCGGCGAATCGCTCTGTAGGGCGCGGATATCTGATCGAGCGAGCCCAGTTCGCTCATCTGGCCGCGGTCGAGAACGTCGTCGCAGCCGTCGATATCGGGGCGACGGAGACGCTCGCCATCGGACAGTGGTCGCAGCTGACAGTGGATCGCGAGGGCGAGAGCTTCCGCGGGAAATACGATGCACTGCTACGACTTCCGGATATCGACGGAAGGTCCGCCTTCACGCTGACCAGTTCGACCGTGCGCGAGCCCGGCGAACCGTCGAGCAGGTATCTTTCGACGATTCGCCGCGGACTGCTGGGCGCAGACCTCGATCTGGACGTCGACGCCTACCTCGACGCGGCGATCGAACGATCGATGCAGATCACTTCAGCGCATCGAGGTTCGTCTTCAACAGCAGCACGTTGTAGTCCGACCACCGAGAAGCAGTGAAGTACAGGTCTTTTCCGCTCGACATCGGGTGAATGAACGGTGCGTAGATTCCCCCGGCCGTCTGATTGGCGTCGAGGATGGTCCTCGGCGCACTCCACGGCCCCTCGGGATTGTCTGCTGTGCGCGCGACCAAGGTACGAGAATTCTCGTCCCCGTACATCATCACGTAGCGGCCGAGGTAGTCGTTCCACGCAACCGACATCTCACTGACCGGGCCCTTGACGATGGCGACCGTATCGCCGATGTTCTTCGACCACTGCTTCGTCGGGTCCGGATCCTGCGTCGAGTACTCGTACGCGTCGAGATTCTCGATGTCCCCAGGAGCGACCCGCGAGACGAAGGCGTCGCCGAATCGTCCGTTCGGAGTACCGAACTGGTACAGGTACTCGCCGTCGCGGCCCAGGACGTACGCACTCTGCTGGAACTTGCCCTGGCTTTCGTGGACGTTGGTGAAGCCGGGGATGGTGACACCCTTGTTGACGCGGATGGTCCTGGGATCCGTCGACCAATTCTGGCCGTTGTCAGTGGATTTCGCAGTCGCAGAGTAGTTCGTGATCCAGCGTCCGGGTGTGCCCCAGCTCTGCACCGACATGTAGTTGATGTACTGGGTGTTGCCGATCGCGATGGCCGCCGTGGGAATGGTCGTGTCCTCGACGCTGGGTAGCTTTGCGCTCGAGATGATCTCGGCCGCGTAGCGTGGGTTGTCCGCACGCACGACGGCACCGGAGGTGTTGTCCGCAGGATCGGCCGGACCGATCTCGATACCCTGCGCCAAGTTCGTCGACGCCTTGTCCGAACGGAAGAGTGCGTTGCTGCGCCACTGCGCGTTGCCGGAGGAGCAGTCGCCGAACGTGTCACCGAACGCCATCAGGATCTGGCCGGCACCGTTGTCCCAGCTGATGCCGAGGTCGGTGCCGGACATCGCGAGGTCGTTGTAGGTGTTGTTCGCACTCTGCGGACCGGTGACCCAAGCGATGCTCTGCGTGTTGCCGGTGATCCGAGGAAGCGGCCCCTGCGGACCCTGCGGGTTCTTACCCGACATGCCCGCGCTGCCCGACGACCCGAACAGCGGAGACGAGCCCGGCCCGCCGAGCCCACCGCACGGTTCGGCCGACACGGTGGGCGCAGTCAAAGCGCTGAGTCCGCTCACTGCCAGCGCCAGGACAGCCCCGACAGCGATCTGCCGACTACGTACACGCATAGACGAAACCACCGTTCCCCGTGTGACCCACGATACTGATGTGACTGATGGGACGAGTGTTACGCAAATCTACTGATCGCGCAACAAATCGGGCATGTCGGTACTTGACAAAACACCTACGGAGAGAATGACACTCATGTGATTAGCCGGCAATCATGCGGGCGTGAGCCGTGTCCAGCGCGAGCAGCGCAGCGCCCTGCACGACGACGGCAGTGCCGTGACCCACGGCCTGGTCAGCGGTGATCCGGCCGCCGAACCGAGGCTTCCTGACGGCGATGTGCGCACCGGTCGCGATGTAGAGAACGTCGAGACCGGCATTGATCCACAGCAGCCGGCTCAAACTCGCGGCCGTCGGGGGCTTCGAGCTCAGCGCGCCTGCACCCGCGATCGCCAGATCGATCGCGCCCCACCCCGCCGTCTGCAACCCGAACGCCCGTCGGGCAGGCGACGACCCGCGCAACGCCAACATCGTTCCGGCGAGCACACTCCCACCGCCCCACACCGCGAGGCGACGGCCGAGCTGCTGGGCAACGATGGGCGCTTCGAGTGCTGTCATGCACTCCAGTGTGCCGCCTCTGGGGAGATGCCGGTTCGTAACGCGCGGTCGGTTGCAGCCGATTCCATGACCACTGAGCGTTCGCGCTCGAAACGAACGGAGCCACCATGCTGAAGAAGGTCCTCGCCGGGGTCGCGCTGGCCATCGGCGGAGCGGCGCTTCTGGCGCCCACAGCCTCCGCCGCACCCGAGGACAACCCGTTCGGGCCCACGGATTCCACCGCGAACTTCGTGAGCGCCTTCGACCCTGCGGCATACGGTGCAGCGAGCGCCACATCGTTGATCGCCAGCCCGTTCGGCACGAGCCGGCAGATCGATTGCTGGTCGTTTCACGCCCGCGGTTCGTGCTCCCAGAACGGCCGGGTCCTGACGGAGATCCGAATCCCGGCCGGATCGTCGGAATGGGACTACCGGACGCTCTACGTCTACAACCCGTTCTGATGATCGCCGGCCGCGTCCAGTGCGGACTGGCTCTCATCTCCCTCACCGGTTGCGCTGCAACGCAACCCGAGCCGACCATCGAGGCGGCGGTGAACGTTGCGCCGTCGTCGTTCCCGGCACCTCCTCCCTCCGTCGCACCCTCCGCCATCCCGACCCCGGACGAGGCGACGGCCATCTTCCGCACCGTCTTCGACTGGACCGCCGAGCGGTCCGACCGCGCCGACGCGCTCGGGGGATCTGCCGAGGAAAACGCCGCGGTCTTCGACAGCGGTGGGATCATGTCCGAGGCGTCGTTCGACCGCATCGACGTCGTCGCACCCGGCCGGGTCGAGGCGAGCGGAACGTCCGTCGGGCAAGTGTCCTCGATCGGCTTCGTTGTCTCCGAGGGCCGTTGGAAGCTGGAACGCTCGACAGCGTGCGCTGTCACCGGGGTCTGTTAGTCACCGCCCGAACGGATCAGAGTCGGATCCGGGCAGCCAACTGGTGCCGGGTCCGACCCACCCCCGGACCTTGATCATCTTCTTCGCTGCGCGCTGATTGCGGCCGATCAGACGGTCGAGGTACAGGTGACCGGCCAGATGGTCGGACTCGTGCTGCAGACACCGCGCCAGGTAGCCGTGGCCCTCGACCGTCACGGGACTGCCCTCCACATCGACACCGGTCACGCGGGCCCAGTCCGCACGGCCGGTCGGGTACCGCTCCCCCGGGACCGACAGACACCCCTCACCGTCCTCGGGGTCCGGCATCGTCTCCGGGATCGCCGATGTCTCGAGCACTGGATTGACCACGTGCCCGCGATGCCGGACTCCGCCGCCCTGCAGGTCGTAGACGAACACCGCGCGCGGATCACCGACCTGGTTGGCGGCAAGACCGGCACCGTGCGCCGCTGTGTTGGTCTCGAACAGGTCCTCCACGAACGCGGCCAACTCCGCGTCGAACTCGGTGACGGGAGCGGCACAGGTCGTCAAACGAGGGTCGCCGGCAACGAGGATGGGTCGAATAGCCATGCGAGAAGGTTACTGTCGAAGCATGGCTCATTCCCGTCGCTCCCCCACGGCTCACCCCGCGGACAAGGTCTGCGCGTCGTGCGGACGGCGAATCGAATGGCGCAAGAAGTGGGAGAAGAACTGGGATGACATCAAGTACTGCAGCGACGCATGCCGGCGGCACAAGGTGAGCACCACCGACAAGGAACTCGAAGACAAAATCCGTTCCCTGCTCGACGCCCGGTCCCGCGACTCCACCATCTGCCCTTCCGACGTCGCACGAGCCTTGTCCGACGACAATTGGCGGGAGTTGATGGAACCGGTTCGCCGCGCCGCCCGCCGGATGGTCGACGCGGGAGAAGTCGAGATCACCCAGAAAGGATCCGTCGTCGATCCGTCGACCGCGAAGGGGCCCATCCGCATCCGATGGACGCGCTGACCTGCGACACAGAAGTTGTCGGTGGGTGGGTATAGCTTTTGTGGTGTGAAGGCATGGGGGGATGTGTTCGGGCTCGGCGACCAGGAATTGGTCTCCGAGCTCGCCGGCGTGTCCTCCCTCGAAAACGAGCTCGCTGCAACGCGATTGACGCTGCTGGCGGAGATGGACCGCCGCGGTCTTGCCATGAAACTCGGCTACTCGTCGGTGACCCGGTGGTACGCGCGATCGGTGCGCATCACCGACGGGTCCGCGGCCCGTCAGATGGAGCTGGGGCAGTGGCTCACCGACCGGCCCAGCGTGTTGAACGCCCTCGCAGGTGGTGACGTCCACGCCGCGCACGCCTCGGCGATCGCCGACGGCTACGCCACCGTGGTGGTCGCCGACCCCACCCTCGACGAACAACGCCGCGACGCTGTCGTCGCCGAACTGCTCGAAACCGCCATGCGCAGCACCGCCGGGCAGGTCGCCTCCCGCGCGCAGGCACTGGCGCATTCCGCGGCCGAGGACGCCAGAGCCCGCCACGAGCAGGCAGAGAAGCAACGACAAGAACAGGAGCGGGAGCAAGAGCGGGACCGTGCGAGCCGAGCTGACGCGGGTGACGCAGCCGGCTCGGGTGAGCCCGAACCTGCTCGGCCCGAACCTGTTCCAGCTGGACCGCCGCCGATACCGGTGTCGGAGAACCCGGAGTTGAACCGTTTCGATGTTCACCCGCTTGCCAGTGGCCGCTTCCAGATGGGTGGCAACGTCGACCGACTCCTCGCCGAGAAGCTGCTCACCGCACTGTCGGCGTTGACCGCGCCGCAGCCCGGCCCCGGTGGTGAACGCGATCTACGCGGTCCGTCGAAGCGGCGGGCCGATGCACTCGATCGGATCCTCGACCGGCACCTGAGCGGTGGTGTCCGCGGATCGGCCGGCGGGTCGCGGGCATCGGTGCACCTGATCGTCCCGCTGCGGGACCTGCTCGCCGACCGCGGACACACGCAATCGAACAGGCCAACAACGGGTTCGAAGGCATCCGGTACCGGCGGCCACTCACAAACAAGCGATACCGAGGGCGGTCCCGATCGTGGCAACGGTCGTCGCGTCAGCGGGAGCGGCGCGGGTGCCGGCGACAGTTCACGAACGAGCGATACCGACACGGGTCCCGATCGTGGTGCCGGTCGTCGCGTCAGCGGGAACCGTACTGGTGCCGGCGACGACTCAAGGGCCGGCAATACCGACGCGGGTCCCGATCGTGGAACCGGTCGTCGCGTCAGCGGGAACCTTGCTGGCATCGGTGACAGTTCACGGACCGGTGATCCCCGCGGCGATCGTGTCGGTCCCAGCACTGGTGCCGGTGACCATTCCGGGCAGAAGTCTGCACCCGAGCCCGGTGATGCCGACTGGCCGTTCCACTTCGACTGGACCGGGCCGATGAGCCGCGCTTTCGCCGAACTTCTCACCTGCGACGCCGACCTCACCCCCGTCATCGTCGACCACCACGGCGTCCCGCTCGCCCTCGGCCGCACCACCAGACTCGCCAGCGACGACCAACGCATCGCCCTGACCATCCGCGACCGATGCTGCGTGATGTGCGGCCGCCCCGCACAGTGGTGCCAAGCCCACCACGTGACATTCTGGGAACACGGCGGCCGCACCGACCTGAACAACCTCGCCCTGGTCTGCGGAGAATGCCACCGCCTCGTCCACCACGGCGACTGGCAACTGCTCATGGGCGACGACGGACACCCCTACGCCATCCCACCCGAATCCACCGACCCCACACGACAACCCATCCCCAGCTACCACCGCCGAAAACGTCGCGCAGCGTGACAACTAGTCAGCTGCGCAGCTCACGCTTGAGCAATTTTCCGCTCTGATTGCGCGGCAATTCGTCGACGAAGGTGACGGTCTTGGGCACCTTGAACGGCGCTATCCGACCCTTCACGTGGTCGATCAACACCTGCGACGACAGCTCACTTCCGTCCTCGAGCACGACGACGGCCGTCACCGCCTCGATCCACTTGTCGTCGGGCATCCCGATCACCGCGACCTCGGCGACCGCCGGATGGGTGTAGATCGCATCCTCCACCTCGCGGGACGCGACGAGGATGCCGCCGGTGTTGATGACATCCTTGATCCGGTCGACCACAGTGATGAACCCCTCGGCGTCGCGTGTCACCAAGTCACCGGAATGAAACCACCCATCCGAGAACGCATCTGCCGTCGCCTCCGGCTTGTCCCAGTAGCCGTCGCACAGCTGAGGAGAACGATAGAGAATCTCACCGGCTTCGCCGTCCGGCACATCGTTGCCGTCGGCATCGACGACGCGGGTCTCGACGAAGAACACCGCACGTCCACACGACGCCGGCCGCGCCTCGTGCTCCTCGGGCTGCAATACCGTTGCCAATGGCCCGATCTCGGACTGCCCGAAGCAGTTGTAGAACTCGATGTCCGGGTACCGCTCACGCAGCCGAGTGAGAACTGTGACGGGCATGATCGAAGACCCGTACTGCGCCTTCTTCAACGACGAGAGATCGCGCGTCGCCAGATCGGGGTGATTGGCGAGCGGAACCCACACCGTCGGCGCCAGGAACAGAGACTTGATCTTCTCCGCTTCGACGCGGCGCAGGATCTCCGGGACGTCGGGCCTGCGCATCAAGCGGACCGTGGCACTCACCGACAGGTACGGCAGCATGAACACGTGCATCCCCGCCGAGTGGTACATCGGCATCACAAGCAGCGGATCGTCGTCCTGGGTGAATCCGAGCGCGATGACGCACGAGACGTATTCCGCGACCAATGCACCGTGAGACATCATCGCGCCCTTGGGTTTCGACGTCGTCCCGGAGGTGTAGAGCAACTGAGCGAGGTCGGTCGCATCGGCGACGGGTTCGAGTTCGGAGCCGTCGCCATCCGTGCCCAGCACGTCGGGAAGGGAGACCACGTGCTCGATACTGAGCTTGCCGCGAACCGAATCGAGCGTGCCCGCCAACTCCGGGTCGACCAATACTGCCCGAGAACCCGATTGCTGCAACAGGTACTGCAATTCGTCGCCCACGAGCGCGTAGTTGATCGGGACGTGCACCAATCCAGCTCGCGCACAGGCGAGGAACGCGACCACGTACGCGTCGGAGTTGACGCCGTACGCCGCCACGCGGTCGCCCTTGTTCAATCCCAACGCGATCAGCCGTCGAGCGGCGCGGGTGACCGCGGTATCGAGTTCTGCGTAGGTGTGACTGCGTCCCTCGAATGTAACGGCGAGGCGGTCGGGGAATTTCGCGGCCGACCGTCGCAGGACGCCGTCGACGGTGTTCACTCGTGTTCCGCTGCTCATCACCCGACGTTATAGGACGTCCAAGCATCTCGTGCCGTGTTTGGCTGCCCTTACGGTTCGCGCGGCGTCAGCGGGGCATGCGGCAAGGCATGACAGCGAAACAAGCCCTCGACAGCCTCGAATCTGCCTCGTTCCTCGACGGAGCGAGCAACGCCATCAACAGTGTCCTGAAACCCGCACTGGACGACACCGCCGTCGGCGCAGGACTACGCGGCCGGTGGATCGGTCACCCCATCCACCCGGCCCTCGTCAACGTCACCATCGGAAGCTGGACGAGCGCCGTGGTCCTCGACCTGCTGAACCACCAGTCCAGGGCGAGCAAGCTCGTCATCTCCCTCGGGCTTGTGTCCGCGCCGGCAGCCATCGCCACCGGATGGGCCGATTGGTCGACGATGAACACCCGCCAGCGCCGCGTCGGGATGATCCACGCTGCGTCCAACGCGACCGGCGTCTTCCTCTTCCTCGGCTCCTACTTGCGGCGCCGGAAGCAGACCGATGGCATCGCCAAGGCCCTGGCCGCTGCCGGTCTGGCAACGGCGAGCGTCGGCGGTCTCATCGGAGGCCACCTCGCCTACAGCTCGACCGAGCAGGAACCGGCTCCGGCAGGCAAGCACAGCATTCGCCGATAGATCAGCAGTTGTTCGGCTCCCCGATCTTCACCGCGGACAGCAGAGCATCACCCTCACCGACGAGCACCCCTGCTTGCGGATCCTGCGCCACGACAATCCAGTTCGAGTCGTTGACCTGCATCCGGCTCGCACCGGACGCGTCGACGCTCCTGGAGTAGAAGATTCCCGCCGCCTGGATCGCGTTCTGGGCGGACTGCAAGTTCATGCACACGACCGAAGGCATGGCGGCGAGGACGGGCTCTGCCGCGGGCGGCTCGGACGCGGTGATGTCCGGGACAACGATCCTGTCGACCGGCGTCGGTGCGGGCGTGGTCGCCTCGACGGTCACGGTCCGCACTTCGGTCCGGACCTCGGGCTCGGCGGAGTCCGTGGATCCGCAGCCCGCGAGGACGAGCGCAGGAAGGGCAAGCGCGAGGACCGAGTGCACGCGGGAACGAATACTGCTCGTCATGAAAACCCTTCGACCGACCGATGGCCTGGCGCAACCGGTACCCATGGGAGATCGTCAGACCGGTAAGTCTGTTACTTCCCGCCCATCGGTGGCGTTTCCGTACACCGTACGGTAAGCTGCGTCGGCCCCGGGCGAACCAGCGTCGGGGGCGGCGAAAGGCGACCGAAGCGCACATGACCCAGGCCCAGCCGACGACACCAACTCAGCCATCCATCGACGAACTGTCCACCATCCTCGTTCGCGGAGCACGCGAGAACAATCTCCGCGACGTGAACCTCGACCTGCCCAAACGCTCGCTCGTCGTGTTCGCGGGCGTCTCCGGGTCGGGGAAGTCATCACTCGTCTTCGACACCATCGCTGCCGAAGCTCAACGGCAGATCAACTCGACGTTCACCGCGTTCGCGCAGACATTCCTTCCGTCCTACGGCCGTCCCGACGCCGATCTCATCGCGAACCTGTCGGCCGTCGTGATCGTCGACCAGAAGCGTCTGTTCGGCGGCCCGCGCTCGACCGTCGGCACCATCACCGACATCGGCGACTGGCTGCGCATGCTGTGGTCCCGCGGCGTCACCCCGACGATCGGGTTCGCGAACGCGTTCTCCTTCAACGACCCGGCCGGCATGTGCCTCGAGTGCGAGGGGCTCGGCGAGGCGAAGGTCGTGGACCTCGGCGAACTGGTGGACGAGTCGAAGTCCTTGCGCGAGGGGCCGTTCAAGCATCCGGACTTCGAGGTCGGCAAATGGCCGTATCGGGTGTTCGCCGACTCGGGCCTGTTCGATCTCGACGTCCCGATCGAGCAATACTCCGCCCGCGAGCGCCACATGTTCTTCGACGCGAAACCCGGCGAGTTCGAGGTACTGAACCCCGATGCCGTCATGAAGAGCTACGAGGGGATCGTGTCCCGGTTCAAGCGCAGCTACCTGGCCAAAGACGCCGACGCCCTGAAGGGCAAGGCCAAGCTCGCGTTCGAGCGCATCGTCACGCGCGGGGTCTGCGAATCCTGCGGCGGCTCCCGATACAACGAGACCATCCGCGGCGCGACCCTCGAGGGCCTGTCTCTGCCCGACGCGTTCGCGATGCAGGTGTCCGAGCTCGCCGACCGCATCGACGGGTGGAAAATCGACGGCCTGGGTACCGTCACCGCCGAAATCGTCACGCAGCTGCGAAGACTCGTCGATCTCGGTCTCGGCTACCTCAGCCTGGACCGCGCAACGTCGTCGCTGTCGGGCGGTGAATCCCAGCGCATCAAGATGGTCCGCCACCTGGGAGCGACCCTGAACGACATGCTCTACGTCTTCGACGAACCGACCACAGGCCTGCACCCCCGCGACGTCCACCGCCTCGACGACATGTTGCTCGCGCTGCGCGACAAGGGCAACACCGTCCTCGTCGTCGAGCACGACCCCGAGGTCATGGCCATCGCCGACCGCATCGTCGAGATCGGCCCCGGCGCGGGAAAGGCCGGCGGCACAGTCGTGTTCGAGGGAACCTACGACGAGCTGCGCGACGCGGACACCAGGACCGGTGCCGCGTTGCGGCGCGAGGATGTCGTATTGCGTACTCCCCGAACCCCTTCGGGCTGGCTGAGCATCACCGGAGCCAGCACCCACAATCTGCGCGACGTCAGCGTCGACATTCCGCTCGCAGTCCTGACGGCCGTCACCGGCGTCGCCGGTTCCGGGAAGTCGAGTCTCATCCACGGGCACCTCCGTGAGGCCGCACCGGACGCCGTCATCATCGACCAGGCACCCATCCGCGGATCGCGGCGCTCCTCCCCCGCGACGTACACCGGTCTGCTCGATCCGATCCGCGCGTACTTCGCCAAGAAGACCGGCCAACCGCCGTCGCTGTTCTCCCCCAACTCCGACGGCGCATGCCCCGACTGCCAGGGCAGCGGCGTCATCTTCACCGATCTCGGGTTCACCGACCCGGTGACGAGCACCTGCGAGACGTGCCAGGGCAGGCGATTTCGGTCGGGCGCGATCCGGCATACCGTCGACGGCATCAGCATCGCCGACATCTTCGAGATGTCCGTCGAGGACGCCCAGGACTTCTTCGAGGTCAAGAAGATCCGCGACATCCTCCGCCGGTGCCGGGACGTCGGACTCGGCTACCTCTCGCTCGGCCAGAACCTGTCGTCGCTCTCCGGCGGCGAGCGGCAGCGGCTCAAGCTCGCCACCGAACTGGTCGGGTCGTCACCGGTGCTGGTCCTCGACGAGCCGACCACCGGTCTGCATCCATCGGACGTGTCGAACCTGATCGCGTTGCTGTCCGGGATGGTCGACGAGGGCAGGTCGGTGATCGTCATCGAACACAACCTCGACGTCATCGCCGCCGCCGACTGGGTCATCGACCTCGGCCCCGACGGCGGGCACAACGGCGGTTTGATCACCTTCACCGGAACCGTCGACGAGTTGGTGGTCTCCGACACCCACACCGGCACGTACCTGGCACGGAGCCTGGGCCGGTGACCACCACCCGATAGTGTTGGCGCTCCAGGGGCATCGGACACACAGGAGTGGCAGTGCAGCGTCGATCGGCACGAATGATCTCAGCAGGGTTCGCGGTCGTCGCGCTGGTCGCGACCGGCTGCGGCAGCACGACGACCGACTCCCCGCCGGCAACCACCTCGGCCGCGGCGTCGACCGGGGAGTTCCCGAGGACGATCGCGTCGGGCTCGGACGGCGGGACCGTCACCATCGACGCGATGCCACGTTCGATCGTCTCGCTGAGCCCGACGGCGACGGAGACCCTGTACGCCGTCGGGGCCGGCGAGCAGGTGGCGGCCGTCGACGATCAGTCGGACTATCCCGCCGACGCACCGAAGACCGGGCTGTCGGCGTTCACGCCGAGCCTCGAGGCGATCGTCGCGTACGACCCCGATCTGGTGATCACCTCCACCGACCTCGGCCTGGTCACGTCCGCTCTGGCCGAGGCCGGTATCCCGACGCTGCTCGTCCCGGCGGCGACGAGCCTGGACGACGCGTACTCGCAGATCGAGCTCGTCGCGGACGCGACCGGGCACGACGCCGAAGGCGACGCGGTGGTCACACAGATGCGCGACCGAATCGATGCCGCCGTGGCGAGCGTCCCCGCGCGCGACGAGCCCCTGACGTACTTCCACGAACTCGACGACACGCTGTACACGGTGTCGAGCGCGAGCTTCGTCGGCCAGATCTACGGTCTGTTCGGCCTGACCAGCATCGCCGACGGCTCCGGCGCAGGCGATTACCCCCAACTGTCCGCCGAATCGGTGATCACCGCGGATCCCGATGTCGTGTTCCTCGCCGACGCCCAATGCTGCGGCGTCACAGCCGAATCGGTTGCGGCTCGACCGGGGTGGGGATCGATGACCGCCGTCCGAGACGGCAGGATCTTCCCGATGGACGAGGATCTGTCCAGTCGGTGGGGCCCCCGCATCGCGGACCAGGTCGAGGCCGTCGCCGCAGTGGTGCAGCAGATTCCGGCGTGAACCCAGCAACGATGGGGTAACGCGTCAGCCGGCCACAGCCGCCTTCCGATGTGGTGAGACAGATTCCGGCGTGCACCCAGCGACGATGGGGTAACGCGTCAGCCGGCCGCGGCGGCCTTCCGTCGTCGTGCAACAGATTTCAGTGTGAACCGAGGACCAGCCCGATGGCGGGTCCATCGGCAACGGTCCCCTTCGGCAGTGCTGCCGAAGGGGACCGTTGCCGGGCACTGGCCGTGCTCTACACGACGCTGTCGCGCCGCATTGCCTCGATTTCGTCGGCGCTACAGCCTATTTCGGTGAGCACCTCGTCGGTGTCGGCCCCGTGCTTGCGGCCGGTGTACCTGATGCGGCCGGGGCTGCCACCCATCCGCCACATGACGTTCTGCATCCGGACGGGACCGAGGTCGTCGTCCTCGACGGTCGTCACCATCTCGATGGCGTTGACCTGTGGATCGGACAACAGATCGCTCGGCTTGTAGACGGGAGCGACTGCGGCCCCTGCCTTCTCGAACTCGTCGATCACCACGTCCTTCGTCCGTTCGCCGATCCAGCCGCCGACGTACTCGTCCAACAGGTCCGCGTGGGCGGCGCGCTGACGCCCGGTGGCGAACCACGGTTCGTCGAGCACTTCGGGATGACCCACCAGGACCAGCACGCGTTCTGCTATCGAATTGGCGCTCGTGGAGATGGCCAACCAATGCCCGTCCGCTGTCTTGTACAGGTTGCGGGGCGCATTGTTGCTGGACCGGTTCCCGGTTCGCTCCTGATCGATCCCCAGCTGGTCTGCGTAGATGACGCCCGGTCCGACCGCGGCCATGATCGGGCTCAACAGATCCAGATCGATCTGCTGGCCGATGCCGCCGTTGTTGGTTCGGTGCAGCAGAGCCATCGACACCGCCGACGAACCGGCGATCCCGGCGAGGGAATCGGCCAATCCGAACGCCGGAAGTGTCGGCGGCCCGTCGGCTTCACCGGTCAGGTGCGCGAACCCGCTCATCGATTCGACGAGCGTGCCGAAGGCGGGCCTGGTGGCGTACGGTCCGGTCTGACCGAAACCGGTGACACGCAACAGGATCAGACCCGGGTTGAGCTCGGAGAGCACGTCGTATCCCAGCCCCCAGCGTTCGAGGGTCCCGGGCCGGAAGTTCTCGACCACCACGTCGGCCTCTGCGGCGAGGCGGCGAAAGAGAGCTCCGCCCTGGGAGTTTCCAAGATCGAGGGTGACCGTGCGCTTGTTCCGCCCGATCATCGTCCACCACAGTGGGTGACCGTCCTTGTCCAGACCGTGTCCGCGCATGCCATCCGGCTTGGTGGGGTGCTCGATCTTGATGACCTCGGCCCCGAAGTCGCCCAGGATCTGCGCGACGAGAGGGCCTGCCAGGATCGTCGAGATGTCGAGAACCTTGATGCCCTCCAGTGGGCCCGTCACAGGTACGGACGGTGCAGGTAGCGGCCTGCGGGAGCACCGGCGACGGCACCGTCGGCGAGTACCCGCTGACCACGGACGAACGTGTCGGTCACCTTGGCACCGAGCTCGAATCCCTCGAACGGCGTGTACTCCTGAGCGGACTCGGAATCCTCCGGGCGCACGGTCCAGGTGTGATCGGGGTCGATGAGGGCGATGTCTGCGTCCATGCCGACGGCGATGTCACCCTTGCCCGGCAGGCCGTAGCGTCGGGCCGGGTTCAGTGACGTGAGCTCGGCGATACGACGCCAGCTCAGGCCGCGCTTGCGTCCTTCGCTGACGAGACCGGGCAGGAGGTATTCCGCACCACCGAAGCCGGACTTCGCGGCGAAGATGTCGCCCCGGTCCTCGGCGAACTTCTTCTCGTCCTTGCAGCAGGCGTGATCACTGACGACCCAGTCGATGTCACCGGCGAGCAGGTGCTCCCACAGTGCTTCGACGTCGTCGCGCGGGCGCAGCGGCGGGTTGACCTTGCCGCCGAGTCCGTAGGCGGTGTCGATGTCGGCCAGCAGGTGCCCGATGGTGACCTCGCGGCGGAAGTCGACGTGCGGGAACGCCTTTGCCATCCGCATCGCCGCGGTCAACGCCTTGCGCGAGGACAGGTGCAGCAGGTTGATGTTGGGCAGCTGCGTCTCGTCGGCGAGGAACGACGCGATGGTGACGGCGAGCCCCTCGGAGTGCGGCGGCCGCGACGCACTGTAGGCCGCGAGGCCCTCGAGAGTGCCTTCCTCTTCGACGATCTTGGTGTACGCGCTCATGATCTCCGCGGTCTCGCAGTGCAGCGACAACGAGATGTGATCGGCCTTGTCGCCCATCTGCTCTCGGGCAGCCTGGATGCCGCGCATGACGAACTCGAAGTGCGCCAGGTCGTATCGCTCGCCCTCGGGTGTCATGAGGAATTCGCTCTGATCGGTGGACCGGCCGTGCAGCCCGTGGCTGCCGTAGAACATGAAGATCTTGAACGACGTGACGCCGTGATCTGCGATGAGCGCGGGGATTTCGTCGATGTGTTCCTTCGACATCGGCGCGAGGTGGTACGCGTAGTCGACGTAGGGGCGTCCCTCGGTGGCCTCCAGGACCTTGGGGAACACATCCGCGTAGGAACCACCGGTGTTCATGTAGTACTGCCCGGTCCGCATGTAGGAGAGCGACGTGGTGACGCCGCCCTGGACACACGCCCGCGATTCGGTCTCGGCGTCGTCACCGAGGGAGTTGTAGATGCCCCAGTGCTGGTGTGCGTCGACGACACCCGGGAAGGCGACCTTGCCGGCCGCGTCGATGACGGTATCCGCTGCCGAGGCATCGATACTCGCTTCGATGCGAGTGAACTTGCCGTCTTCGATCAGCAGGTCCAGAAACTCGCCCTCGTCGGGGGCGTCGGATCCTGGTCGAACTACGCGCGCATTGGTGATCAACAGCGTTGACATGGTGGTCCTTTCGAATTTTTTCACAAGAGTTGGGTTGTTCGAAGCGAACTTGCCGCGAGGTATGCGAGTCCGAGCGCCGGGAGCAGTCCGTTCCCCGCGAGATACCCGGCAGCACCGTGGCCGGAGATGCCCATTGCGGCACCGCCCGAGGCGAACAGACCGGTGATGGCGGAACCGTCGGTGCGGAGAACACGTGCGTTCTCGTCGACGACGAGCCCGCCCTGGGTGTGGAACAACGCGGGCACGATCTTGATGGCTGCGTACGGTCCGGTGAGCGAATGCTCGAAAGAGTTGCGGCCGAACGGATCCGACGCCTCTCCCCGCGAATACTTTCGCACAGCGGCGAGCTCCTCCGCCACTGCCGCAGGTGGAAGCCCGGTTGCGGCAGCAAGGCCGTCCGTGTCGTCGGCCCACACCACGGCTCCCGAGTCGACGGTCTGCTGGAAGTCCTTGAACGACAGGCACTTGTCGTAGATCTCGCGGTCGATGACGACCCAGCCCTCCGAGCCCGGCCTCGCGGCCAGAATAGCTGCGTATTCGGAGTACCCGGTCGTCTCGTCACCGAACCGGCGACCGGATGCGTCGAGCACGACGCCGCCGTGCATCACCGTCGCCCATCCGACGAGAGTCGTCGCCTGCTTCGAGAGTGCCGCGTGTCCCTGGTACGCATCCAGATACGCCGAATCGGCACCGAGACGGCGCCCGATGGTCAGCGCGTCACCGACGGAGTGCTCACTTCCGTGATAGCGCGCCGCGGATATCTCCGGCACGTGCTCTGCCACCAACTCTGCGTTGGCACCGTAGCCGTTGGTGGCCAACAGGACTGCGCGCGTCGGAACTCGGTCGACGCTGCCGTCGGGCATCGTGATCGTCACGCCGTCGACGGCCCCGTCGGAATCGACGGACACATCGGTCAGCCGGGCCGGCATCAGCATGTCGATGCGCGGCTCGGCGGCGACCGCTCGCGCGAGGTGCTCGAGCATCCCACTGCCGTGACGGCCTTCGACCGTGTGACAACGCAACTGCGAATGGCCGGGGTATGCGAAGTCGGTCACCAGCGTGAGCGGCAGTTGCACGTGGTCGGCGAGCCATTCCACCAGCGGCGCACTGACATCGGCCAGGGTGGACGCCAGCCGAAGATCGGCACTACCCTTCGTTTTTCGCAAGACGTCGTCCAGAAACTGCTGCGGCGAATCCTCGATTCCGGCCGCTCGCTGCCACCGTGAGCCGGCACCGGGGATCATGGCCGTGGACATCGCCGTGTTGTTGCCCCGCTTGAAGTGCGCACTGGCCTCGACGACCAGCACGTCGAGTCCGAGCTCGGCTGCACGCAGAGCAGCGACGAGGCCACCGCCCGCGCCGGCCACCACCAGGTCGGGTCCGTCTTCGCTCACGGGGAGACCTGCAGCTCGGAACGCAGACCCAGCAGCCGCAACGCCGTGCCGGTCGGGTCCACCACCTGCGGTGACGTCGGTGGATCGACGAGATCGACTGCAGAGCAAGCATTGATGGCGATGGTGCAGCGGAGCTTGCCCGCGTGTTCGGAGACCGCTCTCCCCCAGGTGCCGGTGTCTGCGATGTCGTGCACACCGAGCCCGAGTACTTCGGTGGCCTCGGCGACGATCCCGTAGAACCCGAGTCGGCGGTCCAGTTCCGCAGCGATCGCGTCGTTTCTCGCCAGGGCACCGATCCGGTGCCCCTGGGAGGCATAGAACGAGGCCGTCAGCCGGGTGAGGCCGTAGAGCGGCCGAGCGAACGAATCCGCTTCCTCGGCGCAGGGGTCGAGCACGCAGTCGGGCAGGAACCCGTCGGCGTGCGTGTCCAGCACGGAACCAAAGGCCTGTGACAGCACCTGTTCCGACCGTCTGACGTCGAGTTCGGTATCCAGTGCGCTCGGCGCGTCGGGCCCGATATTGCGGAGCTCGACGGTGATCCCCGCGGGCGAAAGGTGGTCGTACCGATCCTGCCGGCGCTGCAGTTCTGCCGCGTCGACGTCGATCGGGGTGAAAGCCAAGAGATGCATGTGAGGTGAACTCCTAAATACCGAGGTAGGCAGCTTTGACCCGCTCGTCGTGTGCCAGTTCGGGCCCGGTGCCGGTCAGCACGATGGACCCGCTCTCGATGACGTAGGCCCGATCGGAGATCGCGAGTGCCTGCGCGGCGTTCTGTTCGACGATCAGTACGGTCACACCCGAGTCACGGATACGCACGATCGCCTCGAGCACCTGAGCTGCCAGCTTGGGAGCGAGCCCGACGGACGGTTCATCGAGTGTCAGTACTCGCGGCTTGGACATCATGGCGCGGCCGATGGCGAGCATCTGCTGTTGACCGCCGGACATGGTGTCGGCCCGCTGCTCTCGTCGTTCGGCGAGAATGGGGAACAGGGTGTAGACCTGGTCGAGGGATTCCTTCACGCCGCTGCGCTTCTGGGTGTACGCGCCCATCTCGAGGTTGTCGGCCACGGTGAGGCTGCCGAACAACGCCCGATCCTGGGCGACGTGCACCAGCCCGGCTCGCACTATTTTGTCCGCCCGCATCCCGTGAATGGCGTTGCCGTCCAGCATGATTCTGCCGCCGGACGTGGACACCATGCCGGAGAGCGCACGCAGCGTGGTCGTTTTCCCCGCGCCGTTCGCGCCGATCAGGGAGACGATCTCGTGCCGATCGACCGAGAGGTTCACCCCGTGCAGGATCTCCAGACGGCGGTATCCAGCGTGCAGGTTGTCGATTTCGAGCATCATGCTGTCTTCTCCTCACCGAGGTATGCCTCGACGACGCGGTCGTCGGCAACCACCGTGCGTGGGTCGCCCGAAGTGAGCACCGCCCCCTCGTGCATGACCACCAGACGTTCGGACAGGGCCATCACCGCAGCCATGATGTGTTCGACGAAGAGCACCGTCTGGCCCTGCTGATGCACCGTGCGCAGCAGTTCGATCATCGGTGCCCGCTCGGCCGGGACGAGCCCGGCGAGAACCTCGTCGAGGAGCACGACGCGTGGCTCCATGGCCAGGGCGCGAGCGAGTTCGAGTCTCTTCAATCCTGCCGTCGACATCGTCGAGACCTTGCCGCCGACCTGGTCGGACAGTTGCACGCGGTCGAGGACGTCGAGGGCATGCTGCCGGGCGTCTTTGCGTGACTTGCGCTTCGACAGTGCGGCGATGGTGACGTTCTCGAGCACCGACATCGACTCGAAGGGGCGCATGAGCTGAAACGTACGTACCAGCCCGGCTCGCGCGATCTTGCTCGCCGGCCATCCGGTGATGTCCGTACCGTCGAAGATCACTCGGCCTGCTGTCGGGGGCTGCTCACCCGACAGCAGGGAGAACAGGGTCGTCTTGCCTGCCCCGTTGGGGCCGATGATGCCGAGGAATTCGTGCTCGGGCACGTCGAGGCTGACCTCGCGTACCGCGTGGATTCCCGAGAAGGATTTGCTCAGGTTCTCGATGCTCAACAAGCTCATCGGTTCCACCTCTCACGGATCGTGCCGAAGATTCCCTTGGGCAGGAAGATCACGATCGCGATCAGAATCACCGAGTACGCGGCGACGTCCAATCCGATTGTCCCCTGCAGGAATTCGAGGAAGACGGGTGGGTTTCTGAGCAGTTCGTTGATCAACTCCGACAGCGGCCCGATCACGGCGGCACCGATGACCGGGCCCCAGATCGTTCCGATGCCGCCGATGACGGCCGGCACGATCGCTTCGACGGAAACCGCCGAACCGAAGGCCTGCTCGGGACCGACGAAGAAGTAGTACTGCGTGTAATAGACCCCGGCCACGGCGGTCAGCGCACAACTCGCCGCCACGGCGATCAACCGATACTTCATCGTGTCGATACCGAGCGAGGCTGCAGCGGTTTCGTCGTCACGGGTGGCCTGGACGAACTGCCCTGCGCGGGAGCGGGTGTAGAAGATGGTGCCGAGAACCGCGAGCGTCAGAATGACCAGCGGAATCCAGACGTAATTGGGGCTGCCCTTCTCGAACTGCAGCATCCACCACGAATCACGCGGCAGGATGGGCACATTGAAGCCCTCGGTCTTGTTGAACACCTCGAGGTTCTGCACCAGCAGCAGAAACATCTGTGCGAAGGCGAATGTCGCCAGTGCGAAATACGACCCGGCGAGTCGGTAGCGCAGGCACAGGTAGGCGATGAGTGTGCCCACCGTGGCCGAGAGGACTGCCGCGACCACCATCGAGATCCACGGGGAAATTCCGTGCTCGACCAGAAGATACGCACCGGAGTACGCACCGATTCCGAAGAACGCGGCGTGGCCGAAACTGAACATGCCGCCGAACCCGCTCATGATGTTCCACGCCACGGCCATCACGGCGAAGATGAGCGTGCGCACGGCAACCGTCTGGGCCTGCTCGCCGAGGAGCAGCGGCAATGCCGCCACGACGACGAATCCGATGACCAGCGTGATCAATTGGCGGCGTAGCCACGTGTCCTTCAACCGCGGATCGTGCTGCACCGGTGTGGGTGCGCTTCTTGTCGTAGTCATCGGCGCGCTCCGTACAATCCTTCGGGCTTGAGAAACAGAACGAGAACGAACACCGCGAATACCAGGATCAGCGAACCTGTTCCGGGGAGATACAGCGCGCCGACGGTCTGCACGAGGCCGATGACGAGCCCGCCGACCATGGCTCCGACGACACTTCCGAGTCCGCCGAGAACCACGATGACGAACGCCAGGATGGTGAATTGTTCTCCGACCGACGGCGTCAAGCTGGTGAACGGTGTCATCAACCCGCCTGCAACCGCGACGCAGGCTGCGCCGATACCGAAGGTGAGCGCGTAGACCCGACCGATGTCCACGCCGACGAGCTTGGCTCCCTCGGAGTTGGATGCGACTGCGCGGATGGACAATCCGAGCGGCGTCCGCTTCAGTACCGCGGTGAGCGCGACGGCGACCAACGCAGCCCCGATGAACGCGATCACTCGCGGCCACGACGCGACGGCACCGAGTACGTCGAGGGAACCGTCGATCGGAGCCTGCACCGATTGCGGCCGCCCTCCGAAGATCATCAGCAGCACGTTGATGATCAGCAGCGACAGGCCGAGGGTGACCAGGAGCGGGCCGTCGTGACTGCCGCTGATGGTCAGTTTCGTCAACAGTGTTGCTTGAACGACCATGCCGAACAGGAACATCACCGGAACGGCGACCAGTGTTGCAACGTAGACCGGCAACCCGGCGGTGGACAGCGCGTAGACGATGTACATCGCCATCGTCAGCATCGCACCCTGGGCGAAGTTGACGATGCCGAGAACACCGAAGATCAGCGTCAGTCCGACGGAGATCAGTGCGTACACACCGCCGAGCAGGAGTCCGGAGACGACCGACTGCGTGACCAGGCCCTGGTCTTTTCCACCGACGAGGTAGATCACCGCCATGATGACGACGATCGCTGCTGCGACCGGGATACCGGGGTTGAGCCCCGCGAGACCTTTGTTCCCCGCTTTCTCTGCGGTCGAGGTAGCGGCCGTCACTGGCCGGCTCCCGCGGGGAACTGGATTGCGTCCGTTGCGAACTCCTCGGGGAAGACCTGAGCGACTGCACCGTCGCGAACCTGCATGACGATGACGGTGGCGTTCTTGTTCTGGCCGGTCTCGTCGAACTCGATCGGTCCGTTGAACGCGAGAAGCGGATCCTCGATCGAGACGCCGGAGATGGCGTCGCGCAGATCCTCGGGATCACTCGACGCACCGTCGTTCAGTCCGGCCGCGATGACCTCGACTGCCTGGTAGGACAGCATCGCTGCGGTCTCCATCGGGCGTCCGTATTCGGCCTCGAACCGCGAGCGGATGTCGGTGACGCGGTCGCTGGTGGCGTCGAAGTGGTAGTTGGCGCTCAACACGCCCTCCCCTGCGGCACCTGCGTCACTGGGGAACGAGCTGTCGTCGAACGCGCCGTTGGCAATTCCGTAGACGCCCTTGACGTTCAGGTTCAGCTGCTCGACCGCACGTGCGATCAGCAACCCGTCCGGGTAGTAGCCGGTGGCGACGATGACGTCGGGGTTGGACACTGCAGCCTCACGCACCTGAGTGGTGGCGTCGGAGAAATTCGTTGCCGGGTAGGTGATTTCCTGCACCGACGAGATTCCTTGGTTCGCGGCCTCGGCCTCGAATGCGTTGAAGACGCTGTCTCCGAAGGATCCCTCGATGTGCAGGTAGGAGACGCGGTCGATCGGCTGACCGGTCTGCTCCTCGATCGCGGCGAGCGCCTTGGCACCGTCGGTTCCCATGCTGGACGCATTCGGCTGCATACGGAAGGAGTACTGGTAACCCTGGTCGAGGATCTTGTCGTCCACCGCCACATCGATCACGAGCGGAACCCGCGATCGCTCGGCAACCGAGGCGACGTTCTGTGTGACGTCGCTCTGGTACGTGCCGATGAGCGACACCGCGCCGTCGTCGATCAGCCGCTGCGCCTCACTCTGTCCGACCTCTGCCTTGCCCTGACTGTCGCCCGACACCAACTCCAACTGCCGACCGTCCATGGACGAAATGCCGCCTGCTGCATTGATATCGGCCACGGCAAGGGCAGCACCGTCGTTCATCAGCCCGCCCACTCCCGCCAGAGCTCCGGTGGTGGGATGAACCGATCCGATCTTGATGGGGCCGGAGTCGTCCGAGCCGGTGGAGGAGCCACATGCTGCCGCACCCACGACTGCAACGGCTGTCAGCACGCCTACGAGCTTCTTCATTGTTGAGTCTGCCTTCCGCGCCCATCGGCGCCGAGTCGAACCACTGGGCGGAACCTACCGTTCCGCTGAGCGCACCATCAGATTGATGATTGATCTCGCTGAAATCGAGTATGGCACGCATCACGGCCTCAGAACAGGCTCTTCCGTCAATTTCTTGTTACGGGTATGGTTCGCTCAGCGGAACGCACGCACATCCGAAAGGTGACACTTATGGTCAGCAGGCCTGCACTGGAGACGTCGACGGGAACAGAGTCCGCCGATCGTGTCGCCGATGTGCTCATCGCCTTCGCACAATCCGATCGGGCACTGGGCGTGTCCGAGATCGCTCGCACTCTCGACCTGAGCAAGGCTGTGGTGCACCGCATTCTGCAGTCGCTGGCATCGCGGTCGATCGTGCAGCCGGTTGCGGGCGAGTCGACGTATTCCCTCGGCCCGGCGGCGATCGGACTCGGCACCAAGGCGTGGAGCCAGCTCGACGTCCGGTCGATCGCGGCTCCCGTGCTGCGCGCGCTTCGCGCGAACACACGCGAGACCGCAACGCTGTCGGTACTCGTGGGGCACCGTCGGGTCTATCTCGATCAGTACGAGAGCCCCCAGGAGGTGAAGATGGTGGTCGAGATCGGCCCTCAGTACGCGTTGCACTCGGGAGCCTCGAGCCGAGCGATCCTGGCGTTCCTCCCCGGTCGATTCGCGGACGAGGCCTTCCAGGAACTCCGCAGCAGTTCCCCCGACGCCGACGAGACCCGCTTCCGCGCCCGCCTCGCAGAGATCCGCACCAACGGATACGCAACCTCGACGAACGAGCGAAACACCGGTGCAGCGTCGATCGCCGCGCCGTTCTTCGACGCCGCAGGGCACGTACTCGGATCGGTCAGCTCCTCGGGCCCCGCTTTCCGCTACTCCTCGTCCGCGGACGACGAACACATCGTTCACGCTGGTCAGGTCGTCGCGGCGGCCCAGTCGATCACCACCATCCTGGAAGCGCGTGCAGCTCGATGACCCCTACCTCCGCCCGGTCGTTCCTCTACGTACCGGCAAACAAGCCCGAGTTGTTCGACAAGGCCGTAGGCGGTGCCGCAGACGCGGTGATCATCGACCTCGAGGACGCGGTTCCGTTGGCGGACAAAGACCGAGCGCGTGCCGACCTCGCGGGGTGGTTGGCCTCGACGCCGTCGACCGATACCCAGATCTGGATTCGCATCACCCCCGAATTCATGACGCAGGACCTCGCGGCCGTCGCCGGAGGCGGTGTCACCGGCATCATGGTGGCGAAGTGTTCGGTCGAGTCACTCACGCGCGCAGACCGATTGCTCACCGAGCCCAACCTGCCCGAGGTAGAGCTCATCGGGCTGATCGAGACGGCGCACTCCTTGCGTGCTCTGCCGGAAATGGCTCGATGCAACAGAGTGCGAACATTCGGGATCGGTGAAGTCGACCTCCTCGCGGACCTGCGCATCACACGTTCGGAATCGACGGAAGCGATGATCGACGCGCTTCGGCTGAACGTCGTGATCGATTGTGCTGCTGCGGGATTGGCAGCACCGATCGCCCCGACGTCGACCGATTTTCGCGATCTGGACGGGTTCGTCGGCACCACGGCCCGCTTCGTGCAGATGGGTTTCCGTGGCCGGACGGCATTGCACCCCAGTCAGGTTCCGATCATCAATGCCGCGCTCACCCCGTCCTCGGACGACATCACCACAGCACGTCGACTGGTGGAGCTGTACGAGGTGTCTCGGGGAGGACCGACCGTCGACGACAACGGACGATTCGTCGACGAGGCAGTGGTGCGGGGCGCACGGGAAATCCTCGCCCGGGCCTGAACCGACCGAACTGCAGCTCGGGCACCGCCACACGAGTGACGGTGCCCGAGCCGGTGGGACAACTGTTCTATTGCTGCGTGGTCGATTTCAGGTCGGTCAACGGTGCGAGCAGTGTCCCGATGTCGGTCAGGTCCCCGAGAGAATCGCATCGGCCGGCCAGTTCCT
The DNA here is from genome assembly GCF_002258565.1 of Rhodococcus sp. 05-2254-6. NCBI lineage: Bacteria > Bacillati > Actinomycetota > Actinomycetes > Mycobacteriales > Nocardiaceae > Rhodococcus > Rhodococcus sp. 05-2254-6. The sequence goes on along the minus strand of NZ_NOZF01000171.1, from coordinate 2,971 downwards.
TCAGCTCGACGTCGGAGAGGAACGGCCCCGCGTTGCTGGTGAACTTGGTCGAGACCTCACCGAAGGTCAGCGGCCGTTCGGGTCCGCCACGAGTGGTGAGCACCTCTTCGACCACTTCTGTTCCATCGGTCAGAGTTGCGGTCAGCACCGCCGGGAATTGGTGCGGGAAGATGGCGTCGCACTTCGGGTTCGGAACGACGTCGACCTTGGCCATCAGAGCTCGCCGATCTGCTGACTTCGCCAACTCGTCGGTGTAGTCATCGAGTGCTGCGCCGAGCCCGCCCCCGCCGAGCAAGCCGACGACAACGGCGTACGGTCCGCTGAACTGCGCCATGTACCCGGTCTCGGGCGTGCGTTTGACGTCGATGGGTTCGCCGATGGTCCGCAGGTTCGCCGCGGGCACTCCCAGCTCGAGCTTCTCGATCTGCTCCGGCCGGATTCCTCTCGCCCGCAGCGCTGCTCCTGCGTCTATTGCCGCGTGGGTGAAGTGATTGGCTGGGTACGGCTTGAAGAAGATTCCGGGAACGGCCCACTCGGAGCCGAGTCCGTCCAGAATCTCGTTGGCTCGGCCAGGCTCGTGCAGCCAGGCCTGGAAGAAGCCGAACCGTCCTTCGAGGACCGTCGGCGGCCCGGTGATCCCATGACGCGCAAGGCCTGCCGCCGAGAGCGCGGAATGCGCAGCCCAACCGCAGTGCATGCGCTTGACGGTGCCCCCGGTGCGGTTGGCCTCGATGATGCCCGACGCCATCGACGCCGCAATGCCCATCGTGTCGACGATTTGTTCCTCCGACGCACCACCGATGACAGCGGCAGCCACAGCGCTACCCATCGCACCGCAGATGGACGTCGCGTGCTGTCCGTGCTCGAAGAACACCGAGTTCTTGGTCTCCGGGTCGAACCCCGCCATTCCGATGCGCACACACACTTCCAGCCCGATCGCGATGCCGCGGACGAGTTCTCGACCGTCGGCACCGTGCTCCTGAGCAGCCGCGAGAGCCGCGGGCACGACACTGGCGCTCGGATGCAGGATCGATGGAAGATGCGTGTCGTCGAAATCCAGCGAGTGTGCGAGTACTCCGTTGACGAAAGCGGCGAGGGCCGGAGGAAGGGCGATGCCGAGGCCGACCGCGGATGCCGTTGCTGCCCCGCCTTGTTCGCGGGCCCATGCGGTCGCGGCCTTGCTCGTCTCGAGATCGGTGGCCGCAACCGCGATCCCGAGCGTATCGAGCACCCGCATCCCGACCGAGTTGACGACGGCGTCGGGTAGATCCTGATAGTGGGTGGTCGCGGCGAAACGCGCCAGGTGCTGCGCGAGCGTACGTTCGCTCATGCGGACGTCACCGCCAGCGGCCGTACCGGCGAACCCGTTGCGCCGAAGATGTTCAGGGGAACGAGAACGAATGTGAACTCGAACAGTTCCTGCTGGGAGAGCTCTTCGAGGTCGAGTGCTTCGATGATGTAGATACCGCTCTCCACCAACAGAACTCGGTGCGCGGGGAGCAGCGCGTGACCACCGCCCGGGGCGAGCCGCTCGAACGCGATGGTGTCTGCGCCTGCAGCGTGTACACCCTTGTCCGCCAGCCATTGCGCGCCTGCTTCTCCGACTCCGGGAACTCCGGACGGGCCGCCGACGTACGGCGATCCCTCGGCGAACAACTGCCCCCATCCGCTGCGAATCAGCACGACATCGCCGCGTTCGATCTCGATTTTCTCTGCAGCACATGCCGATTGCAGATCATCGACAGTGATCTCGTACCCGCCCTCGCAGCGACCGACACCGAGGAGCCTCGGGATGTCGAGCAGCACGCCGCGGCGGATCATGGGTTCGATGGTGTGGACTCCGTGTTCGACATACTTACCGCCCAGGCACGACTGCCCGGCATCGGCACCGCCGTGCAGCTTTCCGTCATGGCTGACGTGGGCAAGCGCATCGATGTGAGTGCCCACGTGCGTTCCGGTGGTGATCATGTCGTTCGCGGCGCTGCCGCCGTCTGCTCGAGTCACGTCGCCGTGTCTGCGCGGCAGGGTGTGCCAGAACTGAGGATGATTGGGCGACTGCGGCATCCCGACCCTCAACTGTCTACCGAGATCGACTGCGCGCACGCCCCCCTGGACTGCACGAAGAAGTTGATCGGACATTGCTTCGTCTCCTCGTTCGACGCTGCGTGCGTACCTCACACCAGCGTTATTTCGTTTCGCTAGCCGGAACGGTTCCGAGCGGTATGAACTCGCGCCGGCGGTAGGCCGAGCCTAGCAGTCGGCAGGTTGCACGTCTCGATCATTGACTCTTTCTTTCCGATCCTTCTACAGTCCAGTCATGGACGGTTCACCATCGTTTCGCTCAACGGAACGCACACATGCGGTCGACGCCTTGGCCACCGCGATGGTCGAACTACGGAAGTCACCCCTCCCGGCGCCGCTCGGCGACAAAGCGCGGTTGATTCTGTTGGACCTGCTGGGCGTCACCCTTGCCGGTGCCCGCACAGCCGAGATGGTCGAACTACGGAAGAAGTGGGACGCGGAACCAGGATCGACGTACCCGATAGGCGGAAGCACCGGCACCACCATCGAGACTGCGGCCGAGCTCGACGCCATCGCATCGTGCTGCCTCGAGCTCGACGAGGGCAACAAGTACGCCGCCGGACATCCTGCTGCGCATGTCCTTCCTGCAGCGATCGCCGCGGCAACCTCGTTCGCATCGGCACCACGAATCGACGCGGCTGCCGTGGCCGCGCCCGTGGCACCCCAGTGTCCATGGGTGTGCCACGCACTGTGGCGGGTCAATGCCCAGCCGAATCGAGCGGCAACCTCGTAGCCCGCTACGACGGCCGTCAGGAAGGCCCGGCCCGAGATCGGCGTCGATGCCAGCCTGGCCGCGGCGATCGCTGCAGGAAGGACATGCGCAGCAGGATGTCCGGCGGCGTACTTGTTGCCCTCGTCGAGCTCGAGGCAGCACGATGCGATGGCGTCG
>NZ_NOZF01000154.1:0-54505 GCF_002258565.1 Rhodococcus sp. 05-2254-6 | reverse complement strand
GGCTGACGCCGCCGGTCGGAATCCGAGCGGTGTCGGTGTCGCCGAGTGTGCCCGAATCGAGCGGTCCCGGTTCGTTGTTGACGATGATCGCGGCGGCCGCTCCCAGTTCCGCTGCAACAGTTTGCTTCACACCGAACGGGCACACTCGGCGACACCGACACCGCTCGGATTCCGACCGGCGGCGTCAGCCAGGAGGACGCGGCGGCCGTTCTGGCCGCACCCGAGGTGACGCTGACCCTCGTCACCGAGACCGAAACGACCACCAGCCGCAACATCATTGCGCAGACCACCACCGGTTCGACCGAGAACGTGGTGGTCACCGGTGCACATCTGGACAGCGTCCCCGAGGGTCCAGGCATCAACGACAACGGAACCGGTACCGCGGCAGTACTCGAGACCGCACTGCAGATGGGTAGCGCCCCCGAGGTGACCAACGCGGTGCGCTTCGCGTTCTGGGGTGCCGAGGAGAACGGACTCGTCGGTTCCACCGAGTACGTCGAGGGCCTGTCCGACGAGGACAAGCGAAACATCGCGCTGTACTTGAACTTCGACATGATCGGCTCGAACAATGCCGGTTACCTCGCCTACGACGGAGACGACTCCGACCAGGTGGGTGAGCCCGCCGGACCGGCCGGATCCGACGCCATCGAGCGCACCTTCGTCGAGCGACTGGCGACCGAGGGCGTAGCCGTCGACGGCACCGATTTCGACGGTCGCTCGGACTACGGCCCGTTCATCGAGGTCGGCATCCCGGCCGGTGGTGTGTTCAGCGGAGCGGACGAGAACAAGACCGCCGAGCAGGCCGAGAAGTGGGGCGGCACCGCGGATCAGACCTTCGACGAGAACTACCACACCGATCAGGACACCCTGGCGAACGTCGACCGCGCAGCATTGGCGAAGAACGGCGCGGCGGTGGCCTATGGAATCGGCGTCTACGCGCAGTCGGTGGAAGGGCCCAACGGGGTTCCGGTGGGTGCCGCGCGCGAGGCCGCTCGCGCCGAAGGATGAGGGTAAGTATGTGTAACCGTGGGTTACGCTCGATGCTGTGAACGCAGTCGTCTCCTCGGTCGTGGAGTGGGTCCGCACCACCAATCGAGCGCCCGCGGTGGTCGGGGCGGTTCGGCGTGTGCGCCGCGCACTACCCGGTGACCCCACGTTCGGCGATCCACTGTCGATCGACGGTCCGGGCAGAGCCATGGCCGTCGCTCGCGTCGCCGACAGGTTTCTGGCTGCGAACGGCCTCGACGACGAACCCGGTGCGTCCCGCGAAGTGGGCCTCGGAGCATTGCAGGTGTGGCAGGCGATCCTCGAACGAGCCGGCCGAGGCTGCGGCGAGCACGACGTCACCATCGTGTTCACCGACCTCGTCGGTTTCTCGTCGTGGTCGCTGCGGGCCGGTGACACCGCCACCCTGACCCTGCTGCGCAAGGTCTCCAAAGCCGTCGAACCCGAGGTCGCATTCCGCGGTGGCCACGTCGTCAAGAGACTGGGCGACGGCATCATGGCCGTGTTCGCCGATCCGGGCAAAGCAGTCGACGCGGTCTTCGCGGCGCGCGAGGCACTGAAAAGCGTCGACGTCGACGGCTACACCCCGACGATGCGCGTCGGCATCCACACCGGCAGCCCGCGGCAGGTGGGATCGGACTGGCTGGGCGTCGACGTCACCGTCGCCGCCCGGGTGATGCAGACCGGCGGCAACGGCAACATCATGATCTCCGCGGCCGCCCTGGAGGGGGTACCGCCGGAGGTGCTCGACGCCTTGCGCGTGGTCTCCAAGCCCTATCGACGCAGCTTCTTCGCTCCGAAGATCAAGGGCGCACCCGACGACCTACGCATCCTCCGACTCGTGCAGTCGCCACAGCGGTGACACCGGTCCGTGGCCCGCGCCCAGATCGTAGGACGCGGCCAAACAGCGGGTGACCCACTCCTTGCCGAACGCCACCGCGTCGGGCATGGAGTATCCGTGCGCCAGCGCCGATGCGATCGATGCGGCGAGGGTGTCGCCGCCGCCGTGATCGTTGCCGGTGTCGATGCGTTCGCTGGTGAATTCGAGGAAGGTGTCGCCGTCGAACAGCAGGTCGGTGCTGTGGGTCGACGTCCGCAGGTGACCGCCCTTGACCAGGGCCCACTGCGCGCCCAACCCGTGCAGGGCCTCGGCGGCGCGGTGCGCGCTGGAGTCGTCGACCACGTCGATGCCGGTGATGAGCCGCACCTCGTCGAGGTTGGGGGTCACCAGCGAGGCGATGGGAAACAGGGTGTGGCGGATGGCGTCGAGGGCCTCGGCGTGCAGCAGAGGATCGCCGTGCATCGACGCGCACACCGGATCGACGACCAACGGAACCGGCTGATCGCGGCCGATACCGACTTCGGTGCAGACTGCCGTGACCGCGTCGATGATCGCGGTGGAGGCCAGCATTCCGGTCTTCGCTGCGCCGACGCCGATGTCGGAGACGACGGAGCGAACCTGCGCGGCGACGACGTCCGGCGGAATCTCGTGGAAGCCCGTCACGCCGACGGTGTTCTGGACCGTGACCGCAGCGACCGCGACACAGGCGTGCACGCCGAGCAGTGCCATCGTTCGGCTGTCCGCCTGGATTCCGGCACCGCCACCGGAGTCGGTTCCGGCGATGGTCAGCGCGCGGACTGGAGTCTCGCCGTTGGGCGTGAGCGGTAGGAACTTCACGAGAGAAGACAGTACCGGCGCGAGGGGAGACGGGGGTCGCGCCCGCGTAATCGGATTGCCGAGTCCGTGGCGAAAACTTGGGCAGGTCTTGAATGTTGTTGTATCACAACGTCGAACAGGGCCACTTATGATCCGTACCAGCATTCGTGTCGGGTTCGACGGACAAACCTACGCATCCGAAGGTTTGTTGGTAGAAAAGGTGACAGAGCTACCGTGCGCATGTTTAATAGTGGTGCACGTCACATCGGTTTCACTCGTTCATCACTCCACACACAGCGAAGGAGGCGTCCCATGCTGGCAAGTTCTCCTAGCGCTGATGTCTCGATCAACAAAGACCAGAACCGATTCGAGCTTCGATTGAACGGTGATCTGGTCGGGATCGTCGGCTTCTACGAGGTCGAGGGAAACGGCACGCGTGCGACGCGTACTCACGTCGTGTCCTTCATGCACACCGTCGTCACCGAGGATTTCGGTCACCAGGGTCTGGCCGGCATTCTGGTGCGCCGCGCACTCGACAGTGCGCGGTCCTACGGCTGGAAGGTCAAGCCGGTCTGCACCTACGTTCAGCGCTTCGCTGCGGCCAATCCTGAATACAACGACATGCTCGTCGCTCTCTGACCTCGGGTTCCTGCGCGCATCGCCCGGTCACATCAAGGCTGGTCACAGTAAGGGCACGACTCGGCGACGATCGGTGCACTCGCCTCGCGTCACATGGACAACACTGGTCTCATAAGTGACATGAGTCACATACTTCCACGGCGGGTCACCGGGCCTGCTCCGGTCGACCGGCCCGTCGTTCGCATCGAGGACGACGTCGATCACAATAGGTTCGACCTCTTCGTCGACGACGAACTCGTCGGCATTCTCGGTTATCGCTTCGGTGAGGGCGACGACGGCGGCGTCGGCCCGGTCGTCGCGCTCATGCACACCGTCGTCAAGGAAGAGTACGGCGACCGCGGATGGGCGGGCGTGCTGGTACGAGCGTCCCTGAACACCGCGCGTGATCGGCAGTGGCGCATCGTTTCGATCTGCACCTACGTGCGGCGATATCTGGCGCAGCACGAAGAATTTCTGGATCTGATCGCTGAATAGAGAGCACTGCTCTTGTCTTGCGTGCCCCTTGGGTGAATACTGCTTCCTATAGAGAGCGCCGCTCTCGAAAGGTTGGCATTCCCCGATGCGTGTATCCCTGTATCTGTTCGTCGGCATCATGTTCGCCGCGTATCCCACACTGCGTCCCTACTCGGACGAGGTGGGCACGGCGGGAGCCGACTCCTTCGCATCCTCGAGCTGGGTGCTCTCGCACACCTTCGCCATGCTCGGCTTCATCGCGCTCGGGCTGACCGTGCTCTACACCGGTGGGCGGTCGGAGCTCGCGGTCGTGACCACGTGGATCGGTGTCGGGTTGGTGCTGCCGTACTACGGCGCGGAAACCTCCGCGCTGCATGTGCTGGGTGTCGATGCCGTACAGAACGCGAACCCCGGCCTGATCGATCTGGCCGACCCGATCAGGTACTCGCTCGTACAGTCCGTCATGTTCGGGCTCGGACTGGTGCTGATCGCCGTCGGGCTGGTGGCATTCGCTCTACGCAACCGCTACGCCGCAGTGCTCGCTGCCGGGTTCGTGCTCTTCCTTCCGCAGTTCTACACCCCGCCTGCCGTGCGAATTGCGCACGGAGTGCTGATCGCCGTCGGGGCGATTCTCGCCGCCAGGGCCGTGGCGGACAGGTCGGCGGACTCTGCTCAGCCGATCTCCACGATCACCGGAGCGTGATCGCTGGCTCCCTTGCCCTTGCGTTCCTCGCGGTCGATAGACGCGCCGGTTACTCGTGCCGCCAGGGCAGGGGAGGTCAACGCCATGTCGATGCGTAGGCCCTGCTTCTTGGGGAACCGCAACTGCGTGTAGTCCCAGTAGGTGTACGTCCTGGGCTCGGGGGTGAACTGCCGCGTCACCTCGGTGAAGCCGGCGTCGCCGAACGCGCTGAAGGCGTCACGCTCGGCTCGGGAGGTGTGGGTCTTGCCCTCGAAGAGCGCGGGATCCCAGACGTCGTCGTCGGTGGGCGCGATGTTCCAGTCGCCTACGAGCGCGATCTGCGCCTGCGGATCCGCCGCCACCCAGGCCTGCGCGTCGGCCTTCAGTGCAGCAAGCCACTCGAGCTTGTAGGTGTAGTGCGGATCGGCGAGTTCCCGGCCGTTGGGCACATACAGGCTCCAGACGCGCACCCCGGCGCACGTGGCACCGATAGCACGGGCCTCCTGAGCGGGATCGATCTCGGGATCCTTGCTGAAGCCGGGCTGATCCTCGAACCCGACCTGCACATCGTCCAGGCCGATGCGCGATGCGATCGCAACGCCGTTCCACTGGCTCAGCCCGACGTGGGCGACCTCGTACCCGATGTCGGTGAAGCGCTGATACGGAAACTGTGCGTCCTTGCACTTGGTTTCCTGCATCGCCAGCACATCGACATCGGATCGCTGCAGCCAATCGACGATTCGATCCTGACGAGAGCGGACGGAGTTCACATTCCAAGTAGCCAAGCGCACGGGAACGAACCTTATCGAACGCCTCCGACAGGCCGGGCATAGCGATACCGATGGTGGTCCTCGAAGCCGAGGTCTCGGTACAGGGCAACGGCTTCGGTGTTGTCGACGGCCACCTGCAGGTACGCGTGTGTCGCTCCGTGGCTGCGTCCCCAGCGCACCAGTTCTCCGCACATCAGTGTGCCGAGGCCGTTGCGGCGATGCTCGGGAGAGACCCAGAGTGAGGTGAGTCCCACCCAGCATCGACCGTCCGGGGCGGTGGTGACGGCCGCGCGACCGACGGCGGCCGCCGACGACGAGTGGGCACCGATCATGCCGAAGCCGAGGGTGCCGCCTCGGACTGCGGCGACCACCTCCGCTGCGCCCGCGGGTGCCTTGCTGCCCTGGTAGTGGAGGGAAGTCAACCACTCGGCTGTCGGCTGCGCGGTGACGTCGATAGCCGATTCGCCTTCGCGCAGAACGAGTTTCGAGATCTCCGCAGCCATGACGGCGCTCTCGTTGTAGGTCCGCCACCCGGCCGGCGCGCTGCCGAGACGGTCGGGGAGCGAGAGCGTCGGCTGCAGTCCGCGAGCGGCGTATCGATCGACGATCTGCGCGAGAGTCTCGGCCGTCGTCGAGGCTCCGGGCTCGAGCGGTGCCGCCGAGTTGGCGCGGCCGGTGAACCCGTGACCGAACCGCAGTTGCCAACCGTCGATCCATTCCCGCTCGACGCCCGGCCAACCGTCGGCGGCAGCGGCCTCGAGCGAGCGGATCTCCGACGTTCGAATCGGCTTGGGCCCCAGAGGTTTCAACGCTACGACTCGTTCGGCGGCGACCTGCACCAGCGCGCCGTCCCGGCCGCGCACCGAGACCGAGCCTGCGTCCATGGCCACCAGTTCGCCGATCACGTCCGTCATCGGGTGGGTGTGGCCGGGTGGCAACCGATAGCGAAGCATCACCCGGGTACCCACCGGGACGGTCAGTCGTCGTCCTCGTCGTCGTGCCCGAACGGGTCGTCCACCGTGCCGGGCGTCCAGCTCAGACCGGGCACGCCCCACCCGGCGCGTTTGATCGCCTTCTTCGCGGCCCGCGCATGTCGACCGATGAGCACGTCCGTGTACAGAAAGCCGTCGAGATGACCCACCTCGTGCTGGAGCATCCGAGCGAAGAAGCCGTGACCCTCGATGTCGACGGGATCACCCTTGGCATCGGTACCGGTCACCCGGGCCCATTCGGCGCGCCCGGTGGGGTGCTGCTCGCCGGGGACGGACAGGCAGCCCTCGTCGTCGTCGTCCGGATCGGGCATCGTCTCCGGAATCTCGGAGGTCTCGAGGACCGGATTGACGACCTCGCCGCGGCGGCGGAAGACCTTGCCGTCCTCGCCTTGATCGGGGCAGTCGTAGATGAACAGACGCTTGCCGACGCCGACCTGATTCGCGGCGAGTCCGACGCCGTTCGCGGCGGCCAACGTCTCGTACATGTCGGCGATCAGCTCGGCGAGCTCGGCGGGTGACTCGGTGACGGGAGCGGTTGCGGTGTGCAGCACCGGATCGCCGACGATCCGGATGGGAAGAATTGCCATGGTCGACAAGGATACCGGGAGTGGAGCCTGCGGAAGGACCCAGTGGTGGGGAGTGGAGCCTGCGGAATGACCCAGTGGTGTGCGTCGCGCATGTGGTCGAGTAGGTGGAACACGCCACGCGCGGGCAGCCCGCAGGAGCCGTGTCCCCGGCGTCGGACATGGTTGAATGATCCCCGAAGTACAACTGTGTAATTCGGTCGGCGCTCCTACGGGTGTCGGCAGTACTGGGGGAAGCAGATTTCTCCGGGTGGGTGATCCTGCCGACCCTGGGAAGTCGAGAAGTCGAGGAGTGGGATGGACGGCGCAGCAGCGCGTAACTCGAACCAGTCTCAGCAACCGGGAAGTTCGGACGGCTCTCAGGATCCGAACGAGGTCGGTGCGGACGGACTGAGTCGACGAGAGCACGACATCCTGTCCTTCGAGCGGCAGTGGTGGAAGTACGCCGGGGCCAAGGAAGAGGCCATCAAGGAACTCTTCTCCATGTCGGCGACCCGCTACTACCAGATCCTGAATGCGTTGGTCGATCGTCCCGAGGCGCTCGCCGCGGATCCGATGTTGGTCAAGCGCCTGCGCCGGTTGCGTGCGAGCAGGCAGAAGGCTCGTGCGGCACGTCGGCTGGGTTTCGACGTCTGAGCAGGTCTTGCGTTCCGTGTGCCGAGTCGCCGTCGACGGTCGGCTAGGGTCGATCAGGTGAGCAGCCCGAACCCGGAACAGACCGGGCCACCACTCCGCGCCCTGGCCATGGTGTTGATTTCGCTCGCGATCCTGTTCGCAGCGATCGGGGCGTTGTCTCTGACGGGTTCCGATTCCGACGATGCGGCCGCCGAACCCGCCGCCGAGACGACGAGCGCACCGGCCGCGGTCGCACCGACCGCACAGGCTCCTGCAGCCCAGGTTCCCGCGGGCGATTCGTCGACCGGTGCCGCGGCACCCACCACCACCTCGGGCGCACCCGCCGACGTCGAAGTGCGGGTACTCAACAACTCCAACGTCTCCGGCCTGGCCGCCGGTACCGCCAGCACGTTGACCGCCGAGGGTTGGAACGTCGCCGAGACGGGCAACTTCAGTGAAGACCAGTTCGCGCAGACCGCGGTGTACTACGGCACGACGGCAGGTGAGGAACAGGCCGCGCAGACCATCGCCACGCAGCTCGGCGTCCCGGCCGAACCCAAGCCGACCTCGCTCGAACCCACTGCAGGCGTCGTCGTCATCGTGACCCAGTAGTCCTGCAGCGGCCAGTTCCACAGCGTCGACTTCCGTGCCCGATTCGGCCGAATCGGTCGGCACGTTATCATTTCCGAGCCCGGCGAAACTGCCTGAAAGAGGAGCGATTTCCGATGGACATGTTCAAGCGACGCACTGCCGCGACCCGATCGTTGCGTTACGTGGCCCCGGTCCTCGCGATCGCAGCTCTCGGGCTCTCCGCCTGTAGCAACGGCGAGGTCCCGTCCGACGTCCCCGGCACCGTCCCGCCGGTGTGGACCGGAGAGGCCGATCCGTCGGCAGAAGCCGTCGCCGGCGACAGCCCGGCCGAGTCGAGCTCCGGCGACATCATCGAGGCCGCACTGCGCGACGCCTCCGGTGCCGAGGTCGGCACGGTGTCGTTCATGTCCGAGGGCGACAAGCTCACCGTCACCGCCGAGGTCGAGGGCATGACCCCGGGCTTCCACGGCTTCCACGTTCACACCGTCGCCGCTTGCGAGCCGAACTCCGTGGCACCGACAGGCGGGGAGCCCGGCGCATTCCTGTCCGCGGGCGGTCACCTGCAGGTCGACGGCCGCACCGAGCACCCGGCCAGCGGTGACCTGACGTCCATCCAGGTCGGCGAGGACGGCACCGGAATGCTCGTCACCACCACCGACGCGATCACACTCGACGATCTGCGTGCCGACGGTGCCGGAACCTCGGTGATCGTGCACGACGGTGCCGACAACTTCGCCAACATCCCGCCGCGGTACACCCTGCCCGACGGTGCCGCCGTGCCGGACATGACGACTCTGATGACCGGCGATGCCGGCTCGCGGGCGGCGTGCGCGGTACTGCAGTAGTTTGAGCGCTCCCCGGATCGACTTCGCGAGTTCACCGCGCCCGACGCTCGGCGTCGAGTGGGAGATCGCGCTGGTCGACAAGAACACGCGAGACCTGGTCAACTCCGCCGAGGCGGTCATGGACGGTGTCCGCGACCTGGCCGGGGACACCCCGCGGGTGACGAAGGAACTGCTCCGCAACACCGTCGAACTCGTCACCGGAGTGTGCGAGAACGTCGGGGAGGCGATGGCAGACCTCGGTGAGTCTCTATCGCTCGTCGAGCGCGCGGCGGATCCGCTGGGGATCGATCTGTTCTCGGCGGGGACCCATCCGTTCGCGGAGTGGTCCACCCAGCAGCTCACCAGTTCCCCGAGTTACGACGAGTTGATCGCTCGGACGCAGTGGTGGGGTCGGCAGATGCTGATCTGGGGTGTGCACGTGCACGTGGGAGTGTCGTCTCCCGACAAGGTCTTTCCCATTCTCAACTCAGTGCTGCTGCAGTACCCGCACCTGCTGGCACTGTCGGCGTCCTCACCGATCTGGGCGGGCAACGACACCGGCTACGCCAGCAATCGTGCGTTGATGTTCCAGCAGCTGCCGACGGCCGGGCTGCCGTTCCAGTTCGAGAACTGGCCGCAGTTCGAGGGATTCGTTCGTGATCAGCTCAAGACCGGCGTCATCGAGCAACTCGGCGGCATGCACTGGGACATCCGGCCCGCCCCCAAGTGGGGAACCATCGAGGTTCGGGTGTGCGACGGGGCGTCGACCAAGCGGGAGCTCGCGGCTCTCGTCGCGTTGACGCACTGCCTCATCGTCCATCTCGACGAACGTCTCGAAGCGGGGGAGACCCTGCCGTCGATACCGCCGTGGCACGTGCAGGAGAACAAGTGGCGGGCTGCCCGGTACGGCCTCGATGCCGAGATCATCCTCGACTCCGACAGCAACGAACGTCTGGTCACCGACGACCTGAACGACCTGCTCGAGAAGCTGACGCCGACGGCCGTCCGGTTGAACTGCGTCGACGAGTTGGCCGCGGTGGCCGACATTCCGCGGCTCGGGGCGTCCTACCAGCGTCAGCGGGCGGTGGCCGCGAAATCCAACGGTGACCTGCGAGCCGTCGTGGAATCGTTGGTCACCGACCTCCGCGCCTGATCCGGCGCGGCTCGCGCTACTCGTCGGGGTCGTTCGGTTCCATCTCGTTGACGATCAGCAGTCCGTCGCGGCCCCGCTGTTCTCGATAGGCGACGCGGCCCACGGTATGCGCGATCACCGGAGCGGTGACCAGCGTGAAGATGCCCACCAGCACGAGCATCCAGATGTCGACGTTGCCGCGAAGGCTGATGATGGCCCCGATCAGCACCATGATCAGACCGACCACCTGCGGCTTGGTGGCCGCGTGCATCCGCGAGAGGGTATCGGGGAAGCGCACGATGCCGACGGCCGCGGTGAAGGCGAGCAGTGCTCCGAACAGGATGAAGGCGGAGGCAATGACCTGGGCTACGGTGCTCATTCGTCCCTCACTGTGTCACTCATTCGTCCCTCACTCTGAATCGCGCGATGCTGACCGACCCGACGAAGCTGACCAAGGACAGCGCGACGATGGCCGGTACGAGGGTGGTGTCGCGGCTGTAGACGGCCCACACACCGAGACCGCACATCGAGACGGCCAGGATCGTGTCCATCGCGACGAGACGGTCGAGCGTGCTCGGTCCGTCGAGCAGTCGGTAGGCGGTGAGAATCGCGGCACCGATCAGAAGGGCTCCGGCTATCGCCAGGACGACGGTCACGACCAGTCCCCCTTCCTCTTGTCGTCGGTCTTCTTGTCGTCCCTCGGGGCGTCGCGGTCCGTCGATGCCGGATCGTCGCCGAGCACTCCGTGGTACTGCTCGTACTCCTGGAAATGCAGCGGGCTCGGCTTCCAGTCGGAGTCTCGCTCGAACGCCGCGATGAAGAGTTTCTCCAGGTTTCGTACGTAGGCGTAGAAGCCGTCGACGGCCTTCTGCGTGCCCATGTCCAGCACGTGCACGTAGAGCAGGCGTCGGGTTCGGTCGATCTCGAGCACCATGGTGCCGGGCACGAGGTTCATCGCGTCGACGAACAGGGTGAGCACCAGATCGGATTTGATCGCGATGCGGCAGCGCAGCACTCCGGTGACCGGCGGTGCTTTCGGGCGGATCGCCAACCAGGCCACATTGACGCTGGATTCCCCTGCGTAGTAGAGAAATACGACGGCCAGCTTGACGAGTGAGAACACGTGGATGCGGCCCTCGACCGGAACGCGAGGCAACGGCAGCAGCACCATGATGAGCAGTCCCACCGCGATGCCGCCCAGGACGTTCGCCGCAGAGACGTTGCCCCACAACAGAACCCAGATTGCCGTCAGCCACGCGAGCGTCCACAGGCGCAGCAGAACGGAGCGGTTCATCTTCATCGGGTGCCCTCCTCGTTCGTGCGCGACTGCTCGTAGGCCTGATCGCCGACCCATTCCGCACCGCGCACCGCATCGATGTACACCGACCGATCGCGAAGATCTGCCGCGGCGCGATCGCTGATGTCGATGATGGGGCCGGCGAACACCGTCATGGCCAGGCCGACGGCGACGAGCCCGATGGTCGGAAGCAACATGAAGGCGGGCATCCGGCCCACGTCCTCGCGGTCACCGAACTGGATGTCGGACGAGTCGTCGAGAAGAGCGGACGGGCTGTTGTCCGCCAGGTCGCCCTCGGGAGCGTCGGCGCGAGCTCGCCAGAACGCCTTGGTCCAGACTCGGGCGACGACGTACAGCGTCAACAGGCTGGTGACGGTTCCACCCGCGACGAGCAACCAGGCCAACACGCTGCCCTGCTCGCTACCGGCCTGCAGCAGTGCGACCTTTCCGATGAAACCCGAGAACGGCGGAATGCCACCGAGATTGAGGGCCGGCACCAGGAACACGATCGCCAGCACCGGGCTGGCCGCAGCCAGACCGCCGAGGCGTCGAAGCGACGACGAACCGGCCTGACGCTCGATGAGACCAACGACGAGGAACAGCGTCGTCTGCACCAGAATGTGGTGGGCGACGTAATAGATCGAGCCGGACAATCCCGATTGTGTCGACAGAGCGACGCCGAAGATCATGTAGCCGATATGGCTGACGAGGGTGAACGACAACAGTCGCTTGATGTCGCTCTGTGCGATGGAGCCGAGGATGCCGACGAGCATCGTCAGCAGGCCGCAGACCATCAGTACGTTGTCGAGTGAGCCGTCGGGGAACAGCAGGGTGTGCGCGCGGATGATCGCGTACACACCGACTTTCGTCAGCAGGCCGGCGAACACGGCGGTGACCGGTGCCGGGGCGGTGGGATACGAGTCGGGCAGCCACGTCGAGAGCGGGAACACCGCGGCCTTGATGCCGAACGCGACCAGTAGAACCGCGAAGATCGCGGTTCTGGTTCCTGGGGTGATGTCGTCCATGCGTACCGCGATGTGGGCCAGGTTCAGCGTCCCGGTGGCTGCGTAGACCAGCGCGATGCCGATCAGGAAGATCAGCGAGGACACCATCGACACCATCACGTAAGACACGCCCGCACGCACGCGGTCGGCACTCGCGCCGAGTGTCAGCAACACGAACGAGGCCGCGAGCAGCACCTCGAAGCCGACGAACAGGTTGAACAGGTCGCCTGCAAGGAACGCGTTGCAGACACCTGCGGTCAACGCGAGGTAGGTCGGCAGGAAGATCGAGACGGGCTGATTCTCGCTACCGTCGCGGATGCCCTGGCCGATCGAGTAGACCATGACGGCCAGCAGCACGATGGACGAGACGACGAGCATCATCGCCGACAGACGGTCCACCACGAGGGAGATGCCGAGCGGGGAATCCCAACCGCCGACCTGCAGTGCGCTGGTGCCGTCGCGATCGGCGAGATAGAGCATCACCGACGAGATCGCGACCACCGCGGTGAGCGCGACGATGGTGATGAATCGCTGAGCGCGAGGCCGTCGCCCCAGCACCAGGGTCGACGCGGCGGCGAGCATCGGAATCAGTACCGGCAGCGGAGTCAGAACGTCGATCACTGCGGGGGAGATCGTCATGCGTGGTCTCCCTTCTCATCTGGGCGGCTGTTGTCCTTCTCGGCGGTGTCGAGTCCGTCCAGCCCGCGCAGCTGCGGATTGTCGTCGTCGTTGTCGAAATCACCGTCGTGCAGATCCTCGTAGCACTCGAGATCCTCGAGGTTTCTGATCTCCTCGAGCGGAATGGGGTTGCCCTTCGAGTCGAATGCGTCGCCGCCGAAGCTCGGCTCGCCCGTCACCGGGTCGTCCGAGCGGTCGCGGTCGGGGGCCTCGGCCATCGAGCGGCGCCGGGACACCTTGGTGTCCTCGGGGTCGTTCTCGACGTCGTCCTTGGTATTGAGGGTGAACGACCGGTAGGCCAGAGCCAGCACGAACGCCGCGATTCCCATCGTGATGACGATTGCCGTCAGGATCACCGCCTGGGCCAGCGGGTCCGCCATCTCCTGGTTCACCGCGTTGTCCCGACCCACGATTGGCGGGGCTCCCGCAGGGCCGGCGATCGTGAGCATGAGCAGGTTGACGCCGTTGCCGACGAGTAGCAGGCCCAGCAGCATCTTGGTGATACTGCGCTCGAGCAGCAGATACACACCCGCCGCGATGAGGACACCGACAATGACGAGCATTCCGAGATCAGCGGTCATGGGGCGCTCACTCGGCCTTGGCTCTGCATTTCCACCTGTGCGTCGAGACGCGCGCCGAGACTACGGAGCACGTCGAGTACCAACCCGACCACGATGAGATACACACCGAGGTCGAAGAACAATGCGGTGACCAACTTGATGTCGCCGAGGATCGGCAACGTCACCTCCAACGTCGCCGAGGACAACGCCGGGGCTCCGAGGAACATCGACGCCACCGCGGTTCCGGCCGCGAAGATCAAGCCGAGTCCGAGGATCTTTCCGGCGTCGATCGGAACTGTCTCACCGAGCTCGTAGCGGCCACCGGCCAAGTACCTCAGCACCAGCGCCAGGCCGG
Source organism: Rhodococcus sp. 05-2254-6 (assembly GCF_002258565.1). Lineage (NCBI taxonomy): Bacteria > Bacillati > Actinomycetota > Actinomycetes > Mycobacteriales > Nocardiaceae > Rhodococcus > Rhodococcus sp. 05-2254-6. The sequence goes on along the minus strand of NZ_NOZF01000154.1, from coordinate 40,667 downwards.
CGGTGAGGCCACCGGCGAAACCGCCTCCGGGAGCGTTGTGACCGGAGAAGAAGAAGTAGATAGAGAGCACCATGATCGTCGGGAAGATCAATCGCGTCGTGACCTCGAGAATCAACGAGCGATGTCGCGGATCGATCAGATCGCCGCCGAGCAGCCACGTCGTCTCCGCCGCGTAGTTCGCATCGGAGGACGACGAGGGGGCGTCGGACACCCGCGGAGCGCTACCGAACCGGCGGTTGCGGAAGACCAGGCTCGCCACGCCAGTAGCCGCGACGAGCAGGACGCAGATCTCGCCGAGAGTGTCCCAGGCGCGGATGTCCACGAGGATCACGTTGATGACGTTCTGGCCGTCGCCCAGGTTGTATGCGGCGTCCGGCAGGAGCAGCGACACCGGGTCTGTGTTTCGGGCGTTCATCGCGAACGCACCCAGGATGCTCACGGTCGCCCCGACGGCGACGGCGAGCACCGCGCGAGGCCCGCGCGATCCGGCCGAACCCCGGTCGTCGACCTCGGCCGGGAGCTTGCGCAGGACGAGCACGAACATCACGAGGGTCAAGGTCTCGACGAGGAACTGGGTCAGCGCCAGGTCCGGGGCACCGTGGATGGCGAAGATGACTCCGCAGCCGTAGCCGGTGAGACCGACGAGAATGACGCTGGCCAAGCGGTTGCGCATCACCGTGGCTCCGAGGCCACCCGCGATCATGATGGCCCCGATGATCAGCTGCAACGGGTTGTTCCACAGGGTGTAGTCCAAGTCCGGTTCTGCGCCGAGGATCAGCACGATCATCGGCAGCAGCACCAGCGTCAGCAGGATCGTGCCCTGAGTGAGAGGGAGCGAACCGCGCTGCGTGGTGCCGGTGAGGCGGATCGACAGGGTGTCCATGGACTTGAGCACGTTGTCGTAGATGCGGTCTGCGTTGCCGAGCGGAGGATGCTCGAACTTGAGCCGGTTGACCACCCGATGCGCGATGAACAACCCGACACCACCGGTGACGACGACGACGGTCAGCGCGAGCGGAAGATTGAAACCGTGCCAGAGGGCCAGGTGGTAGGGCTCCTGGCCGTACGACGGGAGGGTGCGAGCGTAGGGACTGACGATGTGGTCGACGACCGAGGATGCGAACCCGGCGACCAGACCGAGCACCGCAAGGAAGGCGGGTGCGGCGAGGAACAGTGCGGCCGGCGCGTGCATCGCCTTGACCGACGGACTCGCTCGCTTGAGCTGCTTGCGCGCGAACGCGCCCCAGACGAACCGAATGCTGTAGGTGACCGTGAGTATCGAGCCGATCACCAAGCCTGCGACGACGACGGCCGCGACCGTGGGATCGAGCGTCGGCGTGCTGATCACGGCCGATAACGCCGTCTCCTTGCCGACGAACCCGAGCATCGGCGGAAGTCCGGCCATGCTGGCCGCGGCCAGCGCGGCTATCGCGGCGAGCCAGGGAGCCTTCTTGCCCAGGTGAGCAAGTTTGCGGATGTCGCGGGTGCCGGTGGTGTGATCGATGATGCCGACGACCATGAACAGCGCCGCTTTGAACATCGCGTGGGCGATCACCATCGTCAGGCCGGCGAGCATCGCCTTCTCCGAGCCGATGCCGACCAACACCATGAGGAAGCCGAGCTGGCTGACGGTGCCGAACGCGAGGATCAGCTTGAGGTCGAATGCGCGCAGAGCGCGCCACCCGGCCAGGATCATCGACAGCAGTCCGAGGCTGATCACCGTGGCGCGCCACGGGCCGGAATCGGCGAACCCCGGGGCCAGGCGCGCCACCAGGTAGATGCCCGCTTTGACCATGGCAGCGGCGTGAAGGTAGCCGCTGACCGGTGTCGGGGCGGCCATGGCTCCGGGGAGCCAGAAGTGCAGTGGCACGATGGCCGACTTGCTCAGTGCGCCGATGAGGACCAGCACGATCGCGACACCGGGCAACCAGCCGCCCGGCGCGTTCGCGACCAGCTCGGAGAGGTTGTAGGTGCCGGACACCTGGCCGAGGATGATGATGCCGACCAGCATCGCCAGGCCACCCGCGGTGGTGACGAGCAGTGCCTGGGTGGCCGCTCGTCTGCTCGACGCACGCTCGGCGTAGTGGCCGACGAGCAGGAACGACAGGACCGTCGTGATTTCCCAGAAGATGTAGAGCACCAGCATGTTGTCGCTGGTGATGAGGCCGAACATCGCACCGGAGAACGCGACCATTTCGGCGGCGAACAGCCCGAGCCGAGGCTCGTCGTCCTCGAAGTAACGCGCGCAGTAGAGCAGAATCAGTGCGCCGATGCCGAGAACCAGCAGCGACATGATGGCCGCGAGAGAGTCGAACCGCATGTCGATGTTCATCGACAGGCCAGGGACCCATTCGATGTTCAGTTTCTGTTCGGTTCCCCAGTTGCCGAACACCCAGATCAGGCTGAGCAGGGGTACGAGCGCGAGTGGGAAAAAGGCATTGCGACCCCACCAGCGGACGAACAGTGGCGCGAGCAGCGCGGCGGCGGCATGCGCAAGAAGAATGGCGAGCAAAAATCACTCCGTCGTCTCGGTCGCATCGGCGGTGAAACCGAGCGGTGGTCGTAGGGCGGCGATGAGTAGGGTGTGCGAAGTCCGTGTGAAGTTCGATGTGAAGCTTTGAGAAATAATGAACCGGTTGCCGAGCGGCAGCCGCGAGTTGTCGTTGTCCACTTTACTTTGCGAGGTAGGCGGCGTGCCAGGCGGTACAGAACGCTGCGGGTCCGGGAGTGAGGAGAGCGCGTCGGTGACCGATTCGAGGCTCATTCGGACCGCCGGGCTGGCGTACGTCCGCGATCGTCGAATGATTCAGACACGATCGGCCGGAAAGTCCGCGTTCTACATGGCGGGCGGAAAGATCGACCCGGGCGAGACACCCGAGCAAGCACTGCATCGCGAGATCAGGGAAGAGCTCGATGCAGCGGTGACGGACGCCCGGCTCCTCGGGGTGTTCGAGTGTGAGGCCTGGGGGCACCCGGCAGGAACCCCGCTCGAGATCACGTGTTTCCTCGCCGATCTGGCGTCCGAGCCGACGCCGACCAGCGAGATCGCAGAGATCAGGTACTTCACTCGCGACGAGTACGCCGCCATGCCGGACGTTGCTCCGGGGTCGCTGATGGTGTTCGACCGGATGAAAGCGCTCGATTTGATCGACTGAAGCGCGTATGTTGGTCGTAGAGAGAACGTACGTTCTCTCTCGGTCACCGCGAAGGAGTCTCATGACGAACCTGTCCCAGAAAGCCACCACCCTGCTCGAGCTGCACAAGCCGGGCAACCCGGTCGTATTGCCGACGGTGTGGGACGCCTGGTCTGCCAACCTCGCCGTCTCCGCCGGGTTCACCGCGCTGACCGTCGGAAGCCACCCCGTCTCGGACTCCATCGGCAAGCCCGACAACGAGGGCATCACCTTCGACGAACTGCTCACCCGCATCTCGCAGATCTCCGCAGCCGTCGACGTTCCGCTGTCGGTCGACATCGAATCCGGCTACGGCGAGGACCCCAAGCGACTCATCGACGGACTGATCTCTGCCGGAGCCGTCGGCCTCAACATCGAGGACACCGTGCACAGCGAAGGCGGACGCCTCCGCGAAGCGCAGGAACACGCAGACTTCGTCGGAGCACTGCGCGCAGCATCCGACGCCACCGACGTCCACGTGGTCATCAACGCCCGCACCGACCTGTTCGTCAAGGCAATCGGCGACGAGAGTGACCGCGTCGACCGAGCCATCGCCCGGTTGAAGCTGTGCGCCGCAGCCGGTGCCGACTCGCTCTACCCCGTCGGCTTCCACAACGACGCGGACTACAAGCGTCTCGCCGAGGAACTCCCGCTGCCGATCAACGCCATCGCCAACCCGGCCGAAGGCGACCTGTCGCACTTCGCCTCCCTGGGCGTGGGTCGCATCAGCTTCGGCCCGATCTTCCAGATGGAGCTGGCCAAGCGGGCAGAGGAAATCCTCGGCCGCTGGAAGTGAGAGCGGCTTCGCCGCAGGTGAGCGGAAACTCGTAGCCTGCTACGAGTTTCCGCTCACGACCCGTAGGCCCGCAGATGCGCCACCTGCTCGGGATCGAGTGACGGTCTGACCGTCGCCCGAGCGGCGGCGACATCGGCGGCGGTGACGTCGGCCGCATCCATCGACCGACGCATCGCCGTCAGCGCGGCCTCACGCAGCAACGCCGCGCAGTCGGCCGCGGAGTAGCCGTCGAGGTCGCGCGCCAACGACTCGAGATCGACGTCCTCGGCGAGCGGGATGGATTTGCCCGACGCCCTCAGGATGTCAACGCGGGCATCGGAATCCGGCGGCGGCACGAACACGAGCCGCTCGAGCCGGCCGGGCCGGAGCAGTGCGGGATCGATCAGGTCGGGTCGGTTGGTTGCCCCGAGTACGACGACGTCGCGCAACGGTTCGACGCCGTCGAGTTCGGTCAGCAGCGCCGCGACGACTCGATCGCCGACGCCGGAATCCGAGCTCTGGCCGCGTCGGGGCACGAGAGCATCCACTTCGTCCAGGAAGATCAGCGAGGGAGCGGAATCTCGGGCGCGTTGAAAGAGTTCTCGGACAGCCTTTTCCGAGGAGCCGACCCATTTGTCCATCAGCTCTGCGCCCTTGACCGAGTGCACGCTGAGTTGCCCGGAGCTCGCCAGCGCACGCACTAGGAACGTCTTGCCGCAGCCGGGTGGACCGTACAGAAGAACTCCCCGCGGCGGCTCGATTCCCAATCGCGCGAACGAATCCGGGTGACGCAGCGGCCACAGTACCGCCTCGGTGAGTGCCTGCTTGGTCTCCACCATGTCGCCGACGTCGTCGAGCGTGAGACTACCGATCGCCAGTTCTTCGCTTCCCGAACGCGACAGCGGGCGAATGACCTGAAGAGCGCCCACCAGATCGTCCTGCGTCAACGAGGCCGCGGCCGAATCGTTCGATGCGCGCGCCGCTGCCCGCAGCGCCGCCTCCCGCGTCAGGGCGGCCAGATCGGCGACCACGAAACCCGGTGTCCGTGAGGCGATCTCGCCCAGGTCGACGTCGCCCTGCGGAACCTTTCGGAGGAGATGCTCCAGCAATCCCTTGCGGCCTGCCGCGTCGGGCAGGGTCAGGGTGAGTTCACGATCGCACAGGTCCTGACCGCGCAGTCTGGGATCGGTCGCCTCCGGATGGGCCGTCGTCGCGATCAGGGCGAGACCCGGAGTGTCGACGGCCCGGCGCAGTACATCGAGGACGAACGTGGACGCCGGTTCGGGCTCGGAGGGCAACAACGCGTCGACGTCGGTGATGAGCAGAACCCCGGAACCGGCGAGTTCGTCCACTGCCGCGGTGACGCGATCGACCCGGGCCGACGCCTCGAGCGCGCCGATCGACGGTCCGTCCAGCACGACGCATGCGCGTTCACCGACGACCGCGCGCGCCAACGTCGCCTTGCCGACCCCACCCGGTCCGGTGATCAACACCCCCAGATGCGGCGATGCGCCGAGCGTTGCCAGCAACTCCGACTCGTCCAACGCCAGCCGCAGCCACTCGGTCAGCTTGGCCGCCTGCGCGCTCACTCCCACCAGATCGGCTGCGCTCACTCTGGCCGCCGTGGCTTTCTGTGGCGCTGACACAGGTGCGGATGCCGAGGCAGCGACGGTGCCGGAGCCCCACCCGACCGCCGAATTGGGTTGCACACTGACCGGCTCATTCGACGGGTCGACGGCCGAGACCGTCAACAGTTCGGTGGTCCACGCGACCCCGAATGTCCTCGACAGCGCCTGCGTCGCAGATGTCGTCGAGGTTCCGGGGCCGAGATCACGGGGGAGGAGTGAGACCGTGTCGCCCACCGTCAGTACCTTGCCGAGCAACGCTTGTCGCAGGGTGGCGTCGGAGATGGAACCGGTGGCGAGCGCGGAGCCGGTCACAGTGACGGCCTTGGCCCCGTAGACGGTGACGGGTCCGACTGCGACAGAAGCATTTTCGCGAAGGCCGGTGTTGGAGAGCGTCACGTCGTCCAGCAACGCGGTGCCCTGAGGTGATCCCTCGGGAGCCGAGGCGACGACGGCGGCTGTGCGACGAGAACCGATGAGCGACACCGCATCCCATTCCCGCAGGCCCAGCGCCGCAAGGACTTCCGGATGCAGGCGCACGACGCCGCGTCGGGCATCGGCCGCCGAGGTGTTGAGGCGGGCAGTGAGAACGAGCTCAGGCGTCGTCGAGCGAGATTCGGTCACCACAGCCACACTAACGGGTCGGCTGCGCGCGGATCAGCTGCGAGGCCGACGCAGTCCCAGACGAGCCTGCGACCGGCGATTGTTACCCGGCGCTCGTCGGATGGCGCGACGCTCGGCGCGGCGCTCGGCCGGCTTGGCGTCCCAGGTGTACGGGCGCGCGGCGGTCCACCGCTGCGAGCGCACCGCGAACGGGATGTGCACCAGGTAGGCCAGCACCAGGCCCATCAGCAGGATCAGCGGGAAGGTGATGAGCGCGGCTGCGAGCAGTGCGACGAGCACCAGCAGGATCGCGGCCAGTCGCGGCGGCACCGAGACCGTCTTGAGCGCGAGCGTGGGGATGCGGCTGACGATGAGACCGGCGGTGAGGATCGCCCATCCGGCGACGACGTAGAACGAGGCCCACCAGCCGTCGCCGAACTGCTCGAAACCCGCGATCGGTGCCATGGCGATGAGCGCTCCGGCCGGTGCGGGAACACCGGTGAAGTACTCGCGCGCGTAAGCGGGAGTGTCGTCCTCGTCGAGCAGAGTGTTGAAGCGCGCGAGGCGGAGCACGATGCTCACCGCGTAGACCAGCGCCACGATCCAGCCGCCGCTGCTGCCCTCGAGCAGTGTCACGTACAGCACCAGCGCCGGGGCGACACCGAACGAGATGGCGTCGGACAGCGAATCCAGTTCGGCACCGATCTTGCTGGTGGCGTCGAGCAATCGGGCGATGCGACCGTCCAACGCATCGAGGATCGCAGCGGCACCGATCATGGCGAGCGCGGTACCGAGCTGGCCGTCGAGGGCGAACTTGACCGCGGACAGGCCGGAGCACAGCGCGAGAATCGTGACGACGGACGGCAGCAGACGAATGGCAGCAGGTGGCTTGGCGCGTCTGGTGATCATGTCGGTTTCTACTGCGAGAGCTCGGCGAGCACTGTTTCGGCACCGACGGCCCGCTGGCCGCGTTCGACCAGCAGGGTGGTGCCCGCCGGGAAGTAGGTGTCCACGCGGGATCCGAATCGGATCAGTCCGTAGGTGTCGCCGATCGACAAGGTGTCGCCGACCTTGGCGTTGTTGATGATGCGTCGCGCAATCAGGCCGGCGATCTGCACGACGGCGACATCCTGACCGGAAGCGGTTCTGATGTGCATGCTGTTGCGCTCGTTGACCTCGCTGGCCTCGGCGAGGTCGGCGGATTTGAACTGACCGCGACGGTGCACCACTTCCACGACTTTTCCGGCGACGGGAACACGCTGTACGTGGACGTCGAGGACGGAGAGGAAGATGCTGACGCGCGGGACCGGCTCGGAGCCGAGAGCGAGCTCGGCCGGAGGAACGGCAGTGTCGACGAGTGTGACCAGGCCGTCGGCGGGAGCGACGACGACGCCGGGGCGATTCGGCGGCACTCGCGACGGGTGGCGGAAGAAGGTGGCGCAGGCTCCGGCGGCAACGAGGCCGGCGTTGCGGACCCACTTGGAGCGTCGACCGAGAACGGCGACGGCCAGCGGACCGCCGACGAACGGCAGCCCTGCGGGGTGTAGCGGTGGAATCGTTTCACGGACCAAGTCGACGATGTGAGCCGCTCCGGTGCGGGGCGGTTGACCAATCGGGGCGGGACGGCGTGCCACGGTCTCCTCTAACTTTTGTCGGACAGGTGTCGGTAGGTCGTGGTGCTGCGAGCGAATCGTGCGTCAACACGCGACTGCCGGAGCCATCACAGCGTACGTGAGGGCCCCGGCAGTCGAGAGGTGCGAGTGAGATCAGACGCGGCTGCGGCCCGTCACGAGCTTGACCAGGAACAGCAGGATGCACGCGCCGAGCAGGCAGGTGATGAAGCTGAAGATGATTCCGCCGCCCTCGACGTCGAGGAACGTGCTGAGCAGGAAGCCGCCCAGGAGGCCGCCGACGATGCCGACGACGATGTTCAGGATGATGCCCATCTGAGCATCCGTCTTCATGATCTTGCTACCGATCCAGCCGGCGAGTCCGCCGATGATGATCCAGCCTACAAATCCGAGTCCCAACATAGGGTGCCCCCACTTTCCGTTCGTGTTTGTTGCTTGTCGAAACGACGGATGCCCGCGGGAAACAAACCTGAAACATTCCTGAGAAAAGTTATTTCTGGCTGGACTTCTCGCTCTCGGCCTTGATTCGACGCAGGGTCTTGTTCATGCCCTCGACGAGTTCGACGTCGAACTCGTCGATGCCCCCGAGGATGCGCTTGACCAGCAGTGACGACACTGCCGTGGTGCCCGTCGGTGCCTCCCGCTTCTCGACGACGGTTGTTCCGGTCGCGGTGGGAGTGAGCGTGTAGGACCAGATCGTCTTGTTCTCCACGACGCGGAACGCGAGTTCGCGGTTGGGTTCGAAGGTGACGACCTTGGCGGTGGTCGGCCAGACGAGCATCCCCTTGCGGTTGACGTTGAGCGTCTTGGTGCCCTTGCCGACCGGTCCGCCGAAGACCTTCATCTTCTTGCACTGCGGGCTCCACTCGCCCATGCGCTGCAGATCGGACACGATCGACCAGACGGTCTCGGGGCTCGCGGCGATGTCGATCGTGGCTTCGAGAGTCTTGCTCAACGTGGGCCTCCAGGTATGTGTGACTGAACGTTACGACAAATCGGTCACAGCATATGTGTGTCCGAGCTCATAGCGAAACGGGGCGACGGGGAATGTAAGAGAAGTTTGACATCGGAATCGAATGGGGGTGAGATATGTCAAAGAACTCGTACACGCACGGGAGGTTGTCATGAGGGTCGGACTGTCACGAGTGTCCGCAACAGTTCTCGGAACTGCCCTCGCCGCCGGTGTCGGGATCGTCGCCGCATCGGTGCGAGAAGAAGGCGGGTGGCAGGTAGGTCTGGTGTTCGCCGCGGCGGTGGCCCCTGCCCTCGTCGGCGCGATGTGGACATTGGTTCCGCAACGATCACCGAAGATGCCGGAGAATCCGGAGGATTCCGTCGAGTTCCAGTGGTTGCAGCACGCGTCGTCCGGTGCCTTCTTCGACCTGATGATCGCACTCGGCCTCGCGTCGGCTGCCTCGGCGATACTCGACACGGAGTTGGTTCCGGTAGTCGCGTTTCTGGTGTTGGCCATGGCCGACGTGGCCGTGCGGTACCTGGTCGTCTCGCGTACGCAGCGGTGACTTCGAATCACGTGCACCGGCTGCGCACTGCTGCCGGTTTGTCACAACAGCAGTGCGCCGACGCGGTCGGCGTCAGCAGGCAGACGATCATCTCGATCGAGAAGGGCCACTTCGACCCGCGGCTCTCTCTCGCGTTCCGCCTGGCCCGGCTGTTCGAGGTCAGCGTCGACGAGTTGTTCGATCCACGGTGATCGAGCAACCTTCCACAGGTGAACGGAAACTCGTAGCAGGCTACGAAGTTTCGCTCACATGCGAGCGAAGCGAGCCAATACGAAGGCGTAGAGCCCGTAGAGCGCGATGCCCACGCCGGCGAGGATCAACAGGACCTGACCGTACGGCTGCGAGCCGAGAGTCTTGAGAGCACCGTCGATGCCGGTGGCCTTGGACGGATCGGACTGCAGAACTGCCACCACGACGAGGAGTCCGGCTCCGACGAGGGCAGCGCCCTTGGCTGCGTATCCGGCGATGCCGAGTTTGACGACGGCCCCGCTCTGGTGTCCTTCGAGATCGTCGAGGAAGTTCTTCGAGACGCCCTTGTAGACGTGGTATCCGCCCACTCCGATGACGACCAGCGCGACGGCGATGAGCACGAGCTTGCCGCCGCCGGATTCCATCAGTCGGGCCGACCAGCCCGCGTTCTGTTGTCCGCTGGACTTGCCCGAGCCGGTGGCGAAGCCGTAGGTCGAGAAGGCGAACGCGATGTAGACGACGGCCAGCGCGCCTGCTTTGAGACGATCCATGGCACTACCGGCGTCGGCGTCGGATTTCTTGCCGACGATCGCTTCGGCGATGCGCCACAGCGCCAGCGCCACGAACGCCACCACCGCCACCCAGAGCGCGATCTTTCCGCCGGGCTTCTCGGCCAGCTCGGCGAGTGCACCGGACTGGTCTGCGTTGCCGGCCTGGCCGAACGCCAACCGAACGGCGATGTATCCGATCAGAATGTGCAGCACTCCGCTGACGAAGTGACCGGCGCGCGCCGCTTTTTCGAATGCTCCGTTGTTCTGCACGGAACTGGCCACAGAATTTCCCGACGTGTTCACGAACGTTCCCCGATCAGTTGATTTGGGCAGCCGTTTACCCCGACCGTAGGCGCAGGAAACTGTCTCGACCTGCGAAACGCCGAACAAGATCCCACCGAGGCGTTAACACCGGGCGGACACTGATCGATGTAGCAAGCGGAGTGTCGGGACCAACGAAGAAATTGTTCGGAGTGATCCACCGTGAAATTACAGTCGATAATGCGTCGTACCAGCAGTGATCTCCCCCTGTTGAAAACCGCCAGGATGAGCGGCAGCCCGCGTACGTGGCCCGCCGAGAAGCTCGAACGGCTCCTCACCCCACAGGAACTCGACCTGATTCGACGCGGCCGAATCTGACCCCGCTGTTTCCAGGCCCGCTTGCCTCCCATTCGGGGTGACGCGGTGGCATGCTCATGTCGTTGATGAGCACCAGTTCTGGAGGGTCATGAAACCGGTCATTCTCAGCGTCGACGACGACCCAGGAGTGTCGAGGTCGGTCGCCCGCGACCTACGTCGGCGCTACGGGGAGCAGTACCGCATCGTGCGGGCGGAGTCCGGTGCAGGCGCTCTCGACGCGTTGAAAGAACTCGCGTTGCGCGGTACCCCCGTCGCCATTCTGTTGGCCGACTACCGCATGCCGCAGATGAGCGGCATGGAATTTCTCGAGCAGGCCATGGACATCTTTCCGACGGCCCGTCGCATTCTTCTCACCGCATACGCGGACACCGACGCCGCGATCGACGCGATCAACGTCGTCGATCTCGACTACTACCTGCTCAAGCCGTGGGATCCGCCCGAGGAAAAGCTCTACCCCGTGCTCGACGCCCAGCTCGAGGCCTGGTGTGCGTACGACCACCGAGCCGTCGAGGACACCAAGATCGTCGGCCACCGCTGGTCGGCGCGCTCGTCGGAGATCCGCGAGTTCCTCGCTCGCAATCAGCTGCCGTATCGCTGGTACATGTCCGACGAGTCCGAGGGGGCGCGGCTGTTGGCCGCGGCGGGCGTGGACGACGGACGGCTGCCGGTGGTCATCACCACCGAGGGTGCCGCGTTGATCGAGCCGTCCGATGCCGAACTCGGTGATCGGCTCGGTCTGACCGTTGCGCCGTCGGAGGAGTTCTACGATCTGGTCGTCATCGGTGGCGGTCCGGCCGGACTCGGAGCCGCGCTGTACGGCGCGTCCGAAGGCCTGCGGACCACCCTGATCGAGCGGACCGCGACGGGCGGTCAGGCCGGACAGAGTTCACGGATCGAGAACTACCTGGGTTTTCCCGACGGGGTCTCGGGAGCCCAGCTCGCCGAGCGGGCTCGTCGTCAGGCACTGAAGTTCGGTGCCGAGGTGGTCACCACCCAGGACGTCGTCGGCCTCGAAGCAAACGGTGCTGCGCGAACAGTGCGATTCGCGGACGGCCGCAGCATCAGCGCGCAGACGATCATCCTGTCCACCGGTGTCGCCTACAGGCGGTTGGACGCACCCGGAATCGACGACTTCACCGGACGCGGCGTGTTCTACGGATCGGCGATGACGGAGGCCGCGCGCTGCGCCGAGCAGGACGTCTACATCGTGGGAGGGGCGAACTCGGCCGGTCAGGCGGCGGTGTATCTCTCGCGCGGGGCCAAGTCGGTCACCATTCTGATCCGGGCCACCTCGCTCGAAGCGTCGATGTCGTACTACCTGATCAAGCAGATCGAGGAGAACCCGAAGATCAGCGTGCGGCCGTGCACCGAGGTCGTCGGCGTATCGGGAGACGGACACCTCGAGTCGATCACGCTGCACAACCGAGCGACCGAGGAGACGACGACGGTCGACGCGCAGTACCTGTTCCTGTTCATCGGCGCGGCACCGCGCACCGAGTGGCTCGACGGGGTCCTCGTGCGGGACGAGCATGGATTCGTGGTCACCGGGCCGGATCTCGTCGTCGACGGGCGCGGGCCTGCCGGGTGGACGCCCGCCCGTCTCCCACACCACCTCGAAACGAGTGTGCCCGGTGTGTTCGCTGCCGGTGACGTGCGATCCGACTCGGCCAAACGCGTCGCGTCGGCGGTGGGAGAGGGAGCGATGGCCGTGATGTTGGTGCACAGATATCTGGCGAACCCATGACCGAACAGACGCAGAACACGCCCGCATGTGACCCGGAGGAGTTACGGACGCTGTTCCTGTTCGAGCAGCTCACCGACGCGCAGCTGGTGGAGCTGTGCCGAGACGGGCGCATCGAAACGATCGAGCCGGGGCCGGTGTATGCGGAAGGTGATCCCGCGACGTGCTTCTACGTTCTGATGGAGGGGGCCGTCGTCCTCTCGAAGCTTTCCGGTGGCGAGGACCTGGTGGTCAATCGCACCTCGCAACGCGGGGTGTACGCGGGTGCGTGGCAGGCGTACCTGGGCGATCGGGTGCCGCAGACGTACCAGGGTTCGATGCGGGTGACCGAGCGCTCCCGGTTCTTCGTGCTCGACGCCGAGTGCTTCGCGTCCATCGTGCGGGAGTGGTTCCCGATGGCGTTACATCTGCTCGAGGGATTGTTCTTCGGCAATCAGAACACCAAGCAGATAGTGGAACAGCGAGAACGCTTGTTGGCGTTGGGTTCTCTGTCGGCCGGGTTGACGCACGAGCTGAACAATCCCGCGGCGGCTGCGGTGCGGGCGACGTCGGCGTTGCGAAATCGGGTGGCGCACATGCGGCAGAAGTTGGCGATGATCGCCGGTGGCACTCTCGATCGCGGCAGCTTGGCGCATCTGGTCGGACTGCAGAACGAGGCCGTGGAGCTGGTCGCCAAGGCCCCGAAGCTGACCGCGATGGAGGCGTCGGACCGTGAGGACGAACTGGGAGAGTGGTTCGAGGACAAGGGTATCGGTGACGGTTGGGATCTGGCTCCGACATTCGTCTCGGCCGGTCTCGACGTGCCGTGGCTCGATCGGGTTTCCGCGACGGTCGACGATCCAGCGTTGCTCGAGGGCGCAATTCGGTGGCTCAACTACACCGTCGAAACCGAGTTGTTGATGAACGAGATCTCGGATTCGACCACCCGCATCTCCACGCTCGTCGGTGCCGCGAAGCAGTATTCGCAGATGGATCGTGCGCCGTATCGAACGGTGGATGTGCGCGAACTACTGGACAGCACCCTGATCATGTTGGGCCGCAAGATCGGTGACGACATCACGGTGGTCAAGGACTACGACCCCGCGGTGCCGCCGATCCCGGCCTACGCCGCCGAACTCAACCAGGTGTGGACCAATCTGATCGACAATGCCGTGCAGGCGATGGCGGCTACCCCCGAGGAGAAGGGGGTGCTGACGGTGCGGACGTCGTTGGACGAGGATCAGGTCCAGATCGAGATCTGCGACACCGGACCCGGTGTGCCGCAGGAGATTCGGTCGCGCATTTTCGAGCCTTTCTTCACCACCAAGCCGGTCGGCGAGGGCACGGGGCTCGGCCTGGACATCTCGTGGCGCATCGTGGTGAACAAGCATCAGGGTGAGCTGCGGTTGGTGTCCGAACCCGGTGACACACGATTCGTCGTGCGGTTGCCCGTCGACCCTGCAATCGAGGAGGAACCATGACCATCGAAGGCATCGACCCGAAGATTCCGCCGTCGGGACCGGGTTGTGTGGAGTGCACGCAGACGCAGGGGTGGTGGGTACATCTGCGGCGGTGCGCGCAGTGCGGGCACATCGGATGTTGCGATTCCTCGCCGTCGCAGCATGCCAGCAAACATGCAGAGTCCACCCGGCACCAGTTCGTGCGCAGCTACGAGCCCGGCGAGGAATGGTTCTACAACTACGAGGACGAGCAGATGTACGACGGGCCGGAACTGGCTCCGCCGCAGCATCGTCCACTCGATCAGACGGTTCCCGGTCCGCGCGAGCGGGTGCCGTCGAACTGGCAGGCCCTGATCAATTGAACGAGAACCTGACGCGACCCACCGACGTATCGGCCGAGGATTTCCTGGCGGCTGTGGAGCACCCGGTTCGCCGTGCGGACGGGTTCGCGCTCGCCGAGATCATGGGCCGCGTCACCGGGCAACCGGCGGTGATGTGGGGTCCGACGATGGTGGGTTTCGGAAGCTATCGATACACGACGGGCAGTGGCCGCCGGGGAGAGTACTTCGTCGTCGGGTTCTCACCGCGCAAGGCGAATCTGTCGGTGTACGGCGCCACGTACGCCCCGGAGTCGGAGAGCTTGCTCGAACGGCTGGGAAAGCACAAGCGAGGAGCGGGTTGCCTGTACGTGAACAAGCTCGTCGATGTGGACATAGCGATTCTCGAACAACTGCTGGCATACAACTACCCGTACATTCTGAGTAGCCTCGCGTCATGACCTTGATCGCGGAGGACCTGCTGTTGCTGTTGCTCGACGACGACTCGGGCAAGCCGCTGGCCGACAGCACGAAGTTGCCACGGGTACTGGCAGGTGCGCTGGTCGTCGAGCTCGCCATGACCGGGTCGCTGCGCATCACCGGCCTGGACGAGCAGATCAAGAAGGATCACGTGGTCGTCGCAGGCTCGAGGCCGGAAGATGAGTTTTTGCGTCGAGTGTTCGATCTGGTCGCGTCGGCGTCGCGGCCGATGAAGCCGCAGAAGGTGATCGAGAAGTCGCAGAAGAATCTGGCGAAGGAACTGGCTGCGCGACTCGTCGCACAGGGTTTCGTCACGGAGAAGAAGGACAAGGTGTTGGGGCTGTTCCCGACGACGACGTGGCCTGCCCAGGACACCTCGCGTGAGAAGGTGCTGCGAGACGCGCTACGCAGCGCACTGGTGGACGGGACGACGCCGTCGCCGCACACGGCTGCGTTGATCTCGTTGATCTCGGCGGTGGATCTGACACACAAGGTGATCGAGGATGCGGACAAGAAGCTGCTGAAGCGGCGCGCGAAGGAGATCGCCGAGGGGGAGTGGGCCGGCGCGGCTGTGCGCAAGGCCGTCTCGGACGTCAATGCCGCAGTGATGGCCGCGGTCATGGTGCCCGTCATCGTCTCCACCACGAGCAGTTGAGGAAGAAAATGACCAGAAGCATTGCCATTCTGTTGTTCGACGATGTCGAGGTACTCGACGCGTGCGGACCGTTCGAGGTGTTCTCGGTGGCCAACCGGGTGGCCGAACGTGCAGGCAGCGCAGCGCCGTTCGAGGTGACGCTCGTCGGGATCGACGACAGGGCAGCTGTTGCTCGGGGCGGAATGAGGATCGGCGTCGACACCACGATCGACGACCCACGGCCCTACGACCTCGTCCTGGTTCCCGGTGGCGTCGTGGACGCAGTCGAGGCGAACGGCAGCGTTCTGCAGTGGCTGCAGGGTCTTCGGCCCACCGCCGAGTTGGTCGCGTCGGTGTGCACCGGTGCGTTCGTGCTCGCGGCTGCGGGACTGCTCGACGGTCGTCCGGTCACCACGCACTGGGAGGACTTGGAACTTCTGCGCGAACGGTGGCCCGCGCTCGTCGTTCACGAGGGTGTTCGGTACATCGATCACGGCGACCTGGCGACGTCGGCTGGTATCAGTGCCGGTCTGGATCTGGCGCTGCATCTGGTCGCGCGGTGGTCGGGAGCCGATCATGCTCTCGCCACCGCGGGCCAGATGGATTACGACTGGTCAGGCGCTGAGCACCCGTAGAACCAGCGCGACGACGGAGAACACGGCCAGTCCGGCGGCGGGTGCGAAGTCTTTGTCCCCGGCGCGCAGGTGCGCGACGACGGCTCCGACGAAGTAGAGGATGACGCCGACGGCGGCAGCGACGCCGATCGGCCAGACGACCAAGCCGACCAGGAGGCCGACGGCACCAAGGATCTCGAGGTAGGCGAGCCACGGGATCTTGTCGGCGGGAACCCCGACCTGCTCGAGCATCGGGACGACGGAGGGATTCTTCGTCAGTTTTCCGATCGCGGAGAACGTGAGTGCGACAGCGAGCAGAACCGAGACGACGAGGGTGGCGATGAACATGTGCCCTGCTTTCATTTCTGAGGTCACTAGTAATTGCGAAGTAGCAAGGCGGACTCTAGCACCTCGGTAGGGTGGAGGCATGGTCTCGAACGAGCAGCCTCACGACCCTCGTGCCTGTGATGGAGCGCTGACCAAAGCATTCGGCTTTCTCGGCAAGAGATGGAACGGCCTGCTGCTGGCGACTCTGATGAACGGGCCGATGGGATTCTCGGACCTGCGCCGCGCCGTCGGCGGGATCAGTGACTCGGTGCTGTCCGAGCGCCTCGGTGAGCTCGGCAGAGCAGGGCTGGTGGCACGGGCCGTCACGGAGGGTCCGCCCATCTCGGTGGAATACAGCCTGACGCCGTCGGGAGAGGCACTGCTGCCGTCGCTGGAGGCTCTCACCGACTGGGCTTCGAAAAACCTCTGACCCCCGCGAAAGTTCGCGAGGGTCAGAGAGTGGTGAAAACGGCTCAGCTGGGGTTGTTCTGGTTCTGCCCCTCGGCCGATTCGGCGAACTCCTGAGTGTCGAAGACCTCTCCACCCAGGGGGTCGACCGGAGCGTTGTCGCTCGAGTACTCGACGGCTCCCGTCTCGGGATGGACTTCGAGCTGCTCGGTGGAGACCTCGTGCACTGCGAGTACGACGGTTCCGCCGGAAGCAGCCGAGGTCAGCCCCTCCTGCGACGGCGTCAGGCCGGAGAACGTGCTCGAGATACCCGACGTCGCCTTCTTGCGTGGCGTCGGCCGGGCGGGGGTGTCCGCGTCGTCCCCGGTGACCTCCGAGGTGGTGGTCACCCGCACGTATCGCGGGGTGGTGGCGACGTCGTAGCGGAACGCCTTGAGCATCGACACACACGCCAGCGCCAACACCACGGAGAACGGCACGGCCGTCGCAATCGACATCGTCTGCAACGCTGTCAGAGAGCTGGTCCCGCCGACGAGCAGCAGTACCGCTGCGGCGATGCCCTGCAGCACGGCCCAGTAGACGCGGGTGATCTTCGGGGTTTCCAGTTGGCCACCCGTCGAGAGGATGTCGATCACCAGCGAGCCCGAGTCCGAGGACGTCACGAAGAAGAACACGATGACCGCGATGGCGATGACACTGGTGATCGCGGCGATCGGGAGGCCGTCGAGCACCTGGAACAGGCTCGTGTTGGTGTTCACTGCCCCTTCGGCGTCGAGCAGGTCTCCCTCGTTGCGCTGCCGCAGGATGCCGGTGTCACCGAAGATGGTGAACCACAGCGATCCGACGATGGTCGGTGCCAGCAGCACGCCGAACACGAATTCACGGATGGTGCGGCCACGGGAGATACGCGCGATGAACATGCCGACGAACGGTGCCCAGCTCATCCACCAGCCCCAGTAGAAGATGGTCCAGCCGCCGGCCCAGCCGTCGTCGGAGAACGGCGAGGTACGCAGGGCGAGCTCGGGCAGAGCCTGGACGTAGCCGCCGAGGTTCTGCACCCAGGACTGCATCAGGAACAGTGTCGGTCCCAGGAGCAGCACGAACAGGGCGAGCGCAGCCGCCAGCCCCATGTTGATGTTCGAGAGCCACTTGAGTCCCTTGGAAACTCCACTGACCACCGAGAAGGTGGCGATGCCGGTGATCACGGCGATGAGCACGATCACGAACAGGTTGGTGGTCTCGACCCAACCGAGGTAGTCGAGGCCGGCCGAGATCTGCTGAACGCCGAAGCCGAGCGACGTTGCGACACCGAACAGGGTGCCCACGATCGCGACGGTGTCGATGGCGTGGCCGATCGGACCTTCGATGCGCTTGCGACCGAGCAGCGGCTCGAGCAGCCAGCGGACGGTCAGCGGGCGACCCTTGCGGTAGGTCATGTACGCCATGCCGAGTCCGACGACGACGTAGATGGCCCAGGCGTGCAGGCCCCAGTGGAAGAGGGTGAGCTCCATCGCCTGGCGAGCAGCGGGGTCGGTGCTACCGGGAACGCCGCCCGCCTCGGGTGGCGTCACGTAGTGCGAGAGCGGCTCGGCGACGCCGTAGAACACCAGGCCGATGCCCATGCCGGCGCTGAACAGCATGGCGAACCAGGACAGGACGCCGAACTCGGGCTTCTCGTCGTCGCGGCCGAGGCGGATGTTGCCCACTCGGCTCAGGCCGCAGTACAGGGCGAACAGCACGAAGCCGGTCGCGGCCAGGATGTACCACCAGCCGACGCCTGCGGTGATGGCTTCGTTGAGCGTCTCGAACGAATCCGCCGCCGTGCTCGCATAGACCACGGAGAAGGCGATCATCACGAAGATGATGATCGATGCGGGGATGAAAACCGGCTTGAGCAGGCCACCCCAGGCTTCTTTTATTGCTTTCACTTAACTTGACTTCCTTACAACTCGAGTCACCGTAATCGGCTGACCACTATCGGCTTGCCGTTCTTTTTCTCTTGTTTCGGTCAAGTACCGGTAATCACCATAAACGACATCGGCCCAGGTGGCGAAACGTGCGAGGGCGGCCGAACTGGGAAACGGGCGTGGGTGCGCACTCTGTCGAGTCGCCTCGAACAGTCGAACGGACTACAGTTCTGCCGATGCTGCGGACGTGTCCGATTGTGTCACCCCTCGTATTTCGCGGCGTGAAAAATGTTGTGCAGCAGGTGATTCGGTGACCAGTCGATTGCAGCCGGGTTCGGAGTTCGCCGGATTCCGGGTCCAGCGCCGCCTCGGGGTCGGCGGTATGAGCGAGGTGTATCTGGTTCTCGGCCGGGGCCACGATCGGTACGAGGCCCTCAAGATTCTGGACCGGGATGCGTCGCGATCTCCGAGGTTGCGCAACAAGTTTCGGATGGAAGCGGCCGTCGCGGCACAGTTGGTGCACCCGAACATCGTGTCGGTGCACGAGCACGGTGAGTTCGAGCACCAGCTGTGGATGTCCATGCACTACGTGGACGGCTACAGTGCTGCGCGGCTAGTCGCCCGCGGACAGATCGCCCTCGACGTCTCTCGGGTGGCGCGCATCGTCGCCGAGGTGGCCAAGGGACTCGACTACGCCCACTCGCAGGGCGTCGTGCATCGGGACGTCAAGCCCGCCAACATTCTCATCTCCACCGTGCGATTCGACGGATACGAGCAGGTGTTGTTGTCGGACTGGGGAATTGCGCGCCTGCTCGATGATTCCACGCCGCTGGTGGCAGGCGGGACGGTGATGGCATCCATCCCGTACGCGGCACCGGAACTGCTGCGCGGGGGAGTGCTGAGCGCGCAGACCGACGTCTACGGCCTGGGGGCGACGCTCGTCGAACTGGCGACCGGCCGCACTCCGTATCCACTGGCCACGCCGTTGGCCATCACCGCCGCGCATCTCACGGCCGAGCCGCCGTCGGT
Organism: Rhodococcus sp. 05-2254-6; assembly: GCF_002258565.1. Lineage (NCBI taxonomy): Bacteria > Bacillati > Actinomycetota > Actinomycetes > Mycobacteriales > Nocardiaceae > Rhodococcus > Rhodococcus sp. 05-2254-6. Next base: position 21,065 of record NZ_NOZF01000154.1, on the reverse strand, counting down.
GACCCGTCGTCGACGGTCGTTGCCGCGGGGGCTCGACGCGGTGGTCGCGAGGGCGTTGGCGAAGGATCCATCGGACCGTTTCCGAACCTGCGTAGAGCTCAGCGACGCCGTCGCGGCTGCAGTGGAAGCTGGAGTTCCGGAACCGCCGCCGCGACGCTCGCCGTTCACGAGGTCGCGGTGGCTCAAGTTTTCTTGACCGATCGTTCTTGACCGATCGGTCATCAATCTGTCATGCTCGATGAATGGGACGTACCAGAAGCTTCGACGAGGCGACCGTCGTCGCGTCGGCCGCCGAGCAGTTTCGATCCAACGGCTACGAAGGAACGTCCCTGGACGATCTGCTGCGCGTCACGGGACTGCATCGCGGCAGCCTCTACCAGGCGTTCGGCAGCAAGCGAGGATTGTTTCTCGCTGCGTTGACCAGTACCCGATGGGACGTGGATCTGCTACTGGTGGCGTTGTTGGAACTTGCGCCGTTCGACGACCATGTTCGCGAAATCTGCGCGAGCAGCCTTGCTTCCGGTGCCACCGAGGACGTCGCGCGCGCCCTCGGCGAACGGTTACTGGTGCGCGCCGGTATCGACTCGACCATTGCAATCGAAGGAGAACTCAGATGAATTCCGTGACCGTCGTCGACGGCACCCTGGTGGTGGAGCCGCAGGGGCTGGACAAGGTGTGGTCGTTCACTCGGAAGCTCGAGATCCCGCTGAGCAGCGTACGCGGAGCTACCCACGATCCGGGAGCAAGCAAGGAGCCCAAAGGAATTCGAGCACCGGGGCTCGGTCTGCCGGGAAAGACCGCGGGCACGTTTCACCGCGACGGCGTCAAGACGTTCTACAACGTCACCGGCAGTGCCGACACGATCGTCATAGAGCTCGAGCAGCAGGAGTATCAGCGGCTGATTCTGACGGTGGAGGATCCGCGTGCGGTGGTGCAGCTGATCAACAACGCCGCCGCGGCCGCGTGACGGGGCACCGGTCCTCGGGCCCCGTCACGCGAATCGGCTACTCCTCCGGTTCGGTCGGGCGGTTGGCCACCACCGGGTACTGGCCGGTGTAGCCGAGGCGTTCCTCTGCCACCGCGAGCACCTTGGTGCGCACCAGGAACCAACCACCGATCAGTGCGGGGACGATGACCACAAGAGTGGCGATGGTCCAGCTGCCGATCGGGGCGTCGAAGGCCATCAGCACCAGCACTCCGAAGAGGAACACCAGGGTCGCATAGCTGGTGTACGGCGCTCCGAACAGCCGAAACTTGGGCCGCTCCACGATGCCCTTCTGGGACCATCGGAACAGCTGGATCTGGCACAGCACGATGGTGGCCCAGCTGGCGATGATGCCCAGTGCCGACATGTTCAGCACGATCTCGAAGGCCTCGCCGGGGGCGATGGCGTTGAGCGCGACACCGAACAGCGTGATGAAGCAGGTGAGCAGAATGCCGCCGAACGGAACGCCGCCCTTGGTCATCTTCTTGGTGAACTCCGGCGCACTGCCGTTCATCGCCATCGACCGCAGGATGCGGCCCGTGGAGTACAGGCCGGCGTTGAGGCTCGACAGTGCCGCGGTGAGCACGACGATGTTCATGATGGTGCCCGCGCCGCCGAGGCCGATGCTCGAGAAGAACGTCACGAACGGCGACGTCCCGGACTGGTACGCGGTGTACGGCATCAGCAGGGCCAGCAGCACCAGCGAGCCGACATAGAACAGTGCGATACGGGCGATGACCGAGTTGATCGCCCGCGGCATGATCTTCTCCGGGTTCTCGGTCTCACCCGCTGCGGTACCCACCAATTCGACTGCTGCATAGGCGAACACGACACCCGAGATGACGATGACCAGCGGCCATGCGCCGGATGGGAACAAGCCGCCGTTGTCGGTGATGAGACTGATGCCCGGCATCTGGGTGCCGACGGGGATTCGGCCCGCGAGGAACACCACGCCCACGATCAGGAACGTCACCAACGCGATGACTTTGATGATGGCGGCCCAGAATTCCATCTCACCGAACCACTTGACCGACACGAGATTCAGGCTCATGACGATGACCAGCGCGATCAACGCGATGACCCACTGCGGAATCACCTCGAAACTGCCCCAGTAGTGCATGTACGTCGCAATGGCGGTGACGTCCACGATGGCCGTCATCGCCCAGTTCAGGAAGTACATCCAGCCCGCGACGAAAGCTGCCTTCTCGCCGAAGAACTCGCGCGCGTACGAGACGAAGCTGCCCGACGACGGACGGTGCAGCACCAGTTCGCCGAGGGCCCGCAGGATGAAGAATACGAAAATTCCGCAGAGCGCGTAGGCAAGGAACAGGCCGGGTCCGGCGCTGGCGAGGCGTCCACCCGCGCCGAGGAACAGGCCGGTGCCGATTGCCCCGCCGATGGCGATCATCTGCAACTGCCGAGGTTTCAGGCCCTTGTGGTAGCCCTCCTCCTCGTGGTCCATCGCCGAGTTGTCGTACGAGGTGTCGACCGTATCGGACATGTTTCGATCCTTCTTGTCGTTTTTGTAGGGTTTTGTCCGAATTTTTTGGCGTCGAAGCTGTTGTCGCTCAACGGTATTAGCGCCGATGGTTCGAAGCACAGTATTCGGATGTTAACAACGCGTACGGATGTGAACAGTGCGTGAAGGACCCTCGCGAAGGTGAGCATCCGCTCGCGGCTGTCGCCGCGCGGTGGCGTCGGGCATGGGGGTGGCGGTGGTTCGCCCCTCGGCTTGCATGAATGGTCGACCTTGCACTCGCCATGGTCGAGTGCTAGAAATGCAGTTGGCACTCTCGACACGTGAGTGCCAGGTCGGGACACGGTGAGGCCGGGGAATCAACGACACCCCTGGTCGTCCGTCGCGGGCACCGAGCTCGGCCAGCAATGTGTCACCCCCAATCCGGAGGATCACTTCGCAATGGCCAAGATCATCGCGTTCGACGAAGAGGCACGCCGTGGCCTCGAGCGAGGCCTCAATGCCCTCGCCGACGCAGTAAAGGTGACGTTGGGCCCCAAGGGTCGCAACGTCGTACTCGAGAAGAAGTGGGGAGCTCCCACGATCACCAACGATGGTGTTTCCATCGCCAAGGAGATCGAGCTCGAAGATCCCTACGAGAAGATCGGCGCCGAGCTCGTCAAGGAGGTCGCCAAGAAGACCGACGACGTCGCAGGCGACGGCACCACCACCGCTACCGTTCTCGCTCAGGCACTCGTCCGTGAAGGCCTGCGCAACGTCGCAGCCGGCGCGAACCCGCTCGGCCTCAAGCGCGGAATCGAGAAGGCTGTTGCAGCCGTCACCGAAGCCCTGCTCGCGTCCGCCAAGGAGATCGACACCAAGGAGCAGATCGCTGCTACCGCTGGCATCTCCGCAGGCGACCCGTCCATCGGCGAGCTCATCGCCGAGGCAATGGACAAGGTCGGCAAGGAAGGCGTCATCACGGTCGAGGAGTCCAACACCTTCGGCCTGCAGCTCGAGCTCACCGAGGGCATGCGCTTCGACAAGGGCTACATCTCGGCGTACTTCGCCACCGATGCAGAGCGCCAGGAAGCCGTCCTCGAAGACGCGTACATCCTGCTCGTCAGCTCCAAGATCAGCACCGTCAAGGACCTGCTGCCGCTGCTGGAGAAGGTCATCCAGTCCGGCAAGCCGCTCGTCATCATCGCCGAGGACGTCGAGGGCGAAGCTCTCTCCACCCTCGTGGTGAACAAGATCCGTGGCACCTTCAAGTCCGTTGCCGTCAAGGCACCCGGATTCGGTGACCGTCGCAAGGCGCAGCTCGCCGACATCGCCATCCTCACCGGTGGCGAGGTCATCAGCGAAGAGGTCGGCCTCTCCCTGGAGACCGCCGGACTCGAGCTGCTCGGTCAGGCACGCAAGGTCGTCATCACCAAGGACGAGACCACCATCGTCGAGGGCTCGGGAGATTCCGACGCCATCGCCGGTCGCGTCAACCAGATCCGCGCCGAGATCGAGAACTCCGATTCCGACTACGACCGCGAGAAGCTGCAGGAGCGCCTGGCCAAGCTGGCCGGTGGCGTTGCAGTCATCAAGGCCGGAGCGGCAACCGAGGTCGAGCTCAAGGAGCGCAAGCACCGCATCGAAGATGCCGTGCGCAACGCCAAGGCAGCCGTCGAAGAAGGCATCGTCGCCGGTGGCGGCGTGGCACTGCTCCAGGCAGCGCCCGCACTCGACAACCTCAAGCTCGACGGTGACGAGGCAACCGGCGTGAACATCGTTCGCGTCGCACTGTCCGCCCCGCTCAAGCAGATCGCATTCAACGCAGGCCTCGAGCCCGGCGTCGTTGCGGACAAGGTCTCCAACCTGCCCGCAGGCCACGGCCTCAACGCCGCGACCAACGAGTACGAGGACCTGCTCGCTGCAGGCATCAACGACCCGGTCAAGGTCACCCGCTCGGCACTGCAGAACGCAGCGTCCATCGCGGCTCTGTTCCTCACCACCGAGGCCGTCGTCGCCGACAAGCCCGAGAAGGCCGGAGCGCCCGCCGGCGATCCGACCGGTGGCATGGGCGGCATGGACTTCTGAGTCCCTTGTTGCACTGAAGAAGCCCGGCACCTTTCGAGGTGCCGGGCTTTTTCGTGCGGCGGAGCTTCGAATCGGGTGCAACCAGCCGCGCTCAGCGCGGTCGGCTGCACCCGATTCGATGCAGTCAGTCCCGGTGATACGCGATGTTTATGACGTTGCCGTCGGGAGCGCGAACGAAGAACCGGCGCACGCCCCACGGCTCGGTGGTCAACGGATACACGATCTCGAAACCCAACTTCTGGGCTTCGGCGTATGCGCCGTCGACATCGTCGGTGAGCACCGACATCACCGAGTCTTCCGGTGCGCTCTGGTCGCCCGTCACCAACTGAACGCTGACCGGGCGATCGGGCGACGTCAGCCGCGCAACCCAGCCCATGTCGAACTCCTCCGAACGCAGTCCGAGAAACTCGGTGTAGAACGACTTGGCCGCGTCCACGTTCGGTACCCGCAGATTGGTGATGATGTTCCTCGTTCTCATCGAACTCTCCTCCAATTCGTGGACGGCAGGAAACCTGGACGTTCGACGCTAGCAGCGGAGTCGCCGGATGTGCGGTGGTTGAGTGAGCGGCCGCGTTGTGTTTAGTGTGGGTAATGGCTTGTATTCGCTCGATGACCGTCGCGTTGGCCGTGACCGTGGTCCTCGCGGGTTGCTCCACCTCGGGAACTGCAACGCCGGAGCCCGCACCTCCCGCTACCGCGGCGACGACGGTGAGCGTCGAGCCGACCGCGACAGCAGCGCCCGAGCCCACCGAGGAGCCGGACGCCGCCGAGCCGTACGTTCTGGGCAGCACCCGCGTCGCCGGTTCCACGGGGAATGCGACGTACGACGTGGCCATTCCGCAGCTCAGTGGTGGGGACTCCGCCGTGACGGCGGAGTTCAACGAGTCGATGCGCGCGGCGCTCCAGGATCAGATCGATGGTGACTACGGGAACGACTTCGCTCTCAGCGACGGCTACTCGACGGGGACGACCCACGTGGGGAGCCGCGTGATCAGTGCCGAGCAGATCACCGGGTGGATCGCCGTCCCGCCCGGAGCGCATGGCAACTCTCTGATTGCGACCGTGACGATCGGCACCGACACCGCGCAACCGATCTCCCTCGACGATGCGTTCACCGATCTCGACGCAGGTCTGGCTCGGCTCTCCGATCAGGCAGCGAGGATTCTTCCGACCACCCGGGCCGGCGAGAGCTTCGAGCGCTCGGGGATCGAACCGACGGTGGCCAACTTCGGAAACTGGACGGCGTCACCGGAAGGTATGAACATTCACTTCGGTGACTACCAGGTCGGGGCCTACGGCATCGGCCTCATCACGATCACCGTTCCATGGACGGATCTGTCCGATGTCCTCGCTCCCGGCATGCAGGATGTGCTGAGCAGCTGACCCTCTGCCCGACAATGCGAACATGGACCCATGATGATTCGCGCAGGGGTGCAGGACGTCGCCTTCGACCGATTCGGTGATCCGTCCGGTCGTTCGGTGGTGCTGCTGCACGGGTTTCCGTACGACCCGCGCGGTTACGATGACGTCGCGAGGCTGCTCGCCGATTCCGGTTACGACGTGGTGGTGCCGTACCTGCGCGGTTTCGGTCCGACCCGGTTCGTCGACGCGGCCACGATGCGCTCCGGTGAACAGGCTGCGATCGGCCACGATCTTCGCGAGCTGATCCTTGCGCTCGAACTCGACAAGCCCATCGTTGCCGGTTACGACTGGGGTGGGCGAGCGGCCTGCGTCGTTGCCGCGATGTGGCCGGAGCTGGTGTCGGGCTTGGTGAGCGTCTCCGGCTATCTGATCCAGGACATCGCCGCGGCGGTGTCGACGCCGGTGGCCCCCCACCTGGAGAAGCGGTTCTGGTACCAGTACTACCTGCACTCCGAGCGGGGTCGGGCCGGGCTCGCGGAGTACCGCGCAGAGATCGCACAGACACTGTGGACGGACTGGTCGCCCACCTGGCGGTTCGGGGACTCAGAATTCGCGGCCACCGCACCGTCGTTCGACAACCCCGACTTCGTGAACGTCTCCGTGCATTCCTACCGGCACCGCTACGGCATCGAGGTGGGGGACGCGGCCTACGCAGCGACCCAGGAGTTGCTGACCGAGCAACCGAGGATCACGGTGCCCACGGTCGTGATCGATCCGACCGAGGACACCGTCGCCTCGCTGTACGGCCGCCCGGACCACGCGGCACACTTCGACGATCTGATCGACGTTCGTCAGGTCGATTGTGGCCACAACCCGCCTCAGGAACTACCTGGGCAGTTCGCCGACGCCATCGTGACGCTGGGCCAGGTGGTCCGGGATCGCGGCTCGAACTAGTCGACCGCGAGCTCGCCCAGTTCGTTCCAGTCGGTGCCGTCCACTTCCTGGCTGATGATCTTCGGCGTCTCCTGCAGGTACGGCGGGAGATCCTTCTGTGCCTGCTTGAAGTGATCCGAATTCACGTGCGTCGCACCGGCATCGGGGTCCTTGAAGGCCTCCACCAGGACGTACTCGGTGGGGTCGTCGAGAGTGCGCGACCAGAAGTACCAGAGGCACCCTTCCTCGGCCTGGCACGCTTCGGTGAAGTCGCGTGAGATCTCGGGCCAGTTGTCGGCGTGCTCGGGCTTGATCTTGAACTTGGCGGTGATGAAGATCAACGGTGCTCCTCGTGGTCGAAGTGATGGTTCTTGCTACTACCCGTTTTCACGGTACGAGAATCGCGCGTCCGCGAACACGTCCGTTGTCGAGGTCGTCGATGGCGCTCTGGAAGTCGTCCAACGCATAGGTCTGCGTATGCAGGTTCACCGCGCCTCGCGCGGCGAGCGACATCAGATCGCACAGGTCGTTGTACGACCCGACGAGGTTGCCGACGATGTTCTTCTCCTCGGAGATCAGGTCGATCGTCGGGACGTCGATGTTCTCGCCGTATCCGACGACGTGGTAGTCGCCGGCCCGTCTGGTCATCGCCAATCCTTCTGCGGTGGAACCACCTTCGCCGACGAAGTCGAGCACCACCTCGGCACCGAACCCGCCGGTGAGCTCCATGATCTGGTCCACCTGACTGCCGTCGGCGACCACCGCGTGATCGGCACCGAGGGTCAGCGCAAGCTTGACCGCGTCGGCGTTGCGGTCGATGACGATGAGTTCGGCGGGGGAGAGTGCCTCGAGAACCTGAATGCCGATGTGGCCCAGACCGCCCGCGCCGATGACGACACACTTGTCGCGGGGTGTGAGCCGTCGGGCCGCTTTCGCCGCCGCGTGATAGGCGGTCAGGCCGGCGTCGGCGAGTGCGGCCACCGCGGACGGCTCGAGCGAGTCGTCGATCTTCACCACTGTCCTGGCATTGGTCCGCAGGTAATCCGCGTACCCACCGTTGGTGTCGATTCCCGGGAAATCGCTTGTCTCGCAGTGAACGTCGTCGCCGGATCGGCAGGCGCGGCACAGTCCACACGTGACCAGCGGATGCAGAATCACCTTGTCGCCCTCGGTGACGTTGGTGACGGCCGATCCCACCGCATGCACCCAGCCAGCGTTCTCGTGGCCGATCGTGTACGGCAATGTGACACCGGACTTTTCGGCCCACTGGCCTTCGAGAATGTGCAGATCGGTGCGGCACACGCCTGCTCCGCCGATCTTCACGATCACGTCGAGGGGGCCTTGCACTTCGGGAATCGGGACCTCGGTCATCTCCAGCTTCCGGTGGTAGCCGACAACCTGGACGGCGCGCATCGTGCTCATCGTGAATGCTCCTGTGTAGTGCGTTGTGGGACAGCGACAGTGGTCAGGGGAATGAATGCGCCCTCTGCGCGTGGGACTTGCTGTTCCTCGGCGCCGGGGTATCGGGTCTGCAGCAGTCCGCGGCAGAAGTGCGCGTTGCCGTCGATCGACACGCGGGTGGCGCGGGCTCGCCGCATCACCATCGTCAGGTCCCCGGTGTGCGGGCGACCGGCGTGATCGACCAGAGCCGAGGCGGCCGGATCCGTGCGAAGTCCGAGTGCCTCACGGCGGCGGAGCAATGCGTTCGACGTTCGGTCGTCCGCAAGATCCCCGAGCACGACCGTCGACAGATCGTTCTCGGTCGCATGGGGATTCGCCCGCAACCATGCTTTGAGCGAGCGTTCCATCGCAGCTACGTACGCTTTGCGGCGGAACGTCGCTCGTAGCTCGTCGAGGTTCTCCTCGGCTTCGTGTCCGAAAGTGCCGCGGTAGCCGGCGTCGGCGGCAAGGCCGGCGTTGATCTTGTCCGAGTCGTGGTGATCGTCGAGTTCGACCAGCACTCGCTCGGTCCACGGCAATGCCGTCAGCACGTCCTTGGAGTCTCCCGCCATCAGATACGCGAAGTTCGGCGAACAGAACGACGTCGGCAGCCGGAGATGAACATGCACGACGCCGTCGTCGACCTCGAGGGATCGGACGAATCCGAGATCGGTGATGGGCTCGTCCAATTCGGGATCGAGGACGAGTCCGAGTGCGGCGAACGCCTCGTCGTGCCTCGACAGGGTTGCAACTACCGACACGTCACACCCCCGCGAGGTCGGCGCGTTCGGGTTGACGCGGTCCGGTCTCGGTCTCGTCGGCGTCGGGCAACTGCAGTTCGGCCGGGACCGGGATGTCGTAGAGCTTGGCGGCGTTGAGCCCGAGCACCTTTTTCTTCTGCTCGATGGTGATGGGCGCGTATTCGTCGAGGGACTCGTGGATCTGGAAGTCGACGAATCCTTCGACCAACCACTTGGGCGTCCACAGCGCGTAGTCGGAGGAGAAGAAGATGCGGTCCTCGCCCAGCCAGTACAGCAGCTCGCCCATGATCTGCCCGAAGTACTTCGGACGCGTGTGCATGAACGGAATGGCCACGGCAAGTCCGGCATACACGTTCGGTTCCTGGGTGGCGATCCAGCAGAAGTCTTCGAGGCGCGGCAGTCCGCAGTGCTCGACGACGAAGTTCAGGTCCGTGAAATCAGTGGCCACGTGGTCGACGTCCGCGACGTCGAACGCGTCGCGGTCGAGCGGACGAATGGTCGGCCCCTTGTGCACGTGAATGTTCTTGATGCCGACCTCGCGGCACACCTCGAGGTAACGCCGCGTCCAGTCGTCGTCGAGCTTGTAGCCGCGGGAGTCGCCGTGCCATTCGGCGGTGTAGAGCTTGACGCCTTTCAGCCCGAAGCGTTCTGCGTCGGCCCGCAGTTGGTCGAGGCCACGCTCGCCGTTACGCGGGTCGAAGTGGTGGTTGTAGGTCAGCTTGTCCGGGTGAGCTGCCGCGAGTGCAGAGGCCTCCTCGGTCTGGCCGAAGCCGGTCTTGTAGAACTCCCCGAGGTGAGCGGGCTGGAAGATGGCGTGATCGACGTATCCGATCTCGAACAGGTCGTGCATCAGCCGCTCGCCGCCCTGGTAGAGGTACTCGTCGTACGTCCACAGCTCGCTCTCGGGCGAAAGATTGCGGTGGTAGTCGTAGAAGCAGTCGATGAACTGCTTGCCGTGGATGTTGCGCTGGTTCTGCTCCCGCGCATCCCACAGGGCGATGTGGGCGTCGACGATGAAGTAGTTCTCGCCGTTTTTCGTGTACATGCGGTGGGCCTCCCGAATTGCAGTGCGTGACGTGGGTCACGTTGATCTGTGCACGACGGTAGGGCTGTGGGGCCGCCTCGAGGGCCCCGCGACGTCTCAATTCGAGACGATCGGCGGGGTGAGATTGCGACATGCGAATGTAACGTGGGTCACATGGCTGAACCGGAGGGTCTCGTGCGAGCCCGACTCCACTCCGAGCCCCTCGCTGCCGTCTCCCACCGCCTTCTGGCGTCGTGGCATCGCAGCCAGCGGTACGGGGTCTCGCTCGACGAGGTTGCTCCCGTCTTCTCCGGAACGTACGACGGCGAATCCCTGTTCTATCGCTGCGGCCGGGAGGTGCTCGACGGTCTGCGCGACACGCTGGCGAACGAGCCGGTATCGATGATGCTGACCGACGCCGACGGTCTCGTACTGGATCGCGTCAGCGCGGACCGCGAGTTGCTGGCCGCGCTCGATCGCGTGCACCTGGCACCCGGGTTCTCCTACGCCGAGGATCAGACCGGCACCAACGGACTCGCACTCGCGCTGGCGGATCGGGTACCTGCGGTGGTGAAGGCGGACGAACACTACTCGCTCTCGTTGGCCGGGTACACGTGTGCGGCCGCTCCCGTTCTCGATCCACTGACCGGCCGGGTGGAGGGGTGTGTGAATCTCACGACGTGGTCGCAGTCGTCGTCGGATCTGCTTCTGGCCCTTGCTCAATCGGCGGCCGGAAACACCTCGGCGATGATGCTCGCACGGTCGCAGGGTCAGCAGCCCAGGCCCGCACCGCGCGGTGAGGTCTTCCGAGTCGAGACCGCGCACAGCGGAGCAGGATCCGGCGTCGTCGACGACCTCTCGCCGGCCTGGCGCAGTGCACTGGGCTCGGCGACATCGGCGCTGGCCGATCACGGTTCGGTGCTGATGGTCGGCGAGGCGGGATCAGGACGAGCTACCGTCCTGGCCCGAGCGCTGCGGACATCTCGGCCCCGCGGCCGCATCCTCAGCGCCGGTGCGCCCGCTGCCCGTGACGTCGAGGCCTGGCTCGACCTGTGGACCCCCGAATTGCCGAAACCCGATACCGCCGTGGTCATCCGCGACGTCGACAGGCTGCCCGCCCGTGCGGCGGACACGTTGGCGGAACTGCTGCGTCGTGCAGGGGCAGGCGTGCCGGTGACCGTCACGGCATCGAACTACGACGACGTACCGCACGCACTCGCCGGATTGCTGCGCACAGTCGTCGAATTGCCTTCCCTGCGACATCGGCCCGACGACATCGCGCCGCTCGCCCTGCACCTCGCGGGCCGGGTACGCGGCCGGGTCGTCACGCTGACCACCGCCGCCGAGCGGGCGCTGCGGGAGTACGCCTGGCCGGGAAACGTCGCGGAACTGGCGACGGTCATGCATCGGGCCGCGATCCGCGCAGACGTCATCGGCATCGAACACCTGCCGCCGGAGGTGCTGTCGCACACCACCCATCGACTCACCCGCATCGAGACATTCGAGCGGGACGAGATGATTCGCGTGCTGTCGCAACCCGGCATCACGATGAACGACGCGGCCGAGGAACTCGGCATGAGCCGCGCGACCATCTACCGCAAGCGAGACCGATACGGCATCACGCTGCGTTCGTGATCGCCTACGCTCGATCTCATGGCCAGTAGCTCACCGTCGATCGAGTTGCCGGTCGGCGACCGCATCGTACGAATCTCCAACCCCGATCGGGTGTACTTCCCCGAGAGCGGTGCCACCAAGCTGGATTTGGTGAACTACTACCTGAGCGTCGGCGACGGCATCGTGCGGGCACTGAGGGAGCGGCCCTGCATGATGCACCGCTTCCCCAAGGGTCTCGCCGGAGACAAGGTGCACCAGAAGCGTGTGCCCAACGGAGCGCCGCCGTGGCTGGAGACGGTGCAGGTGACGTTTCCCCGCTACAACCGCACTGCCGACGAGCTGTGCGTGACCGAACTGGCTCACGTGGCCTGGGCAGTGCAGATGTCCACCGTCGAATTTCATCCGTGGAACAGCCGCCGCGCCGATGTCGAGATGCCCGACGAGTGGCGCATCGACCTCGACCCGATGCCCGACTGCCCCTTCGACCGAGTGCGACGCGTCGCCGGGGTCGTTCAGGAGGTGTTGGAAGACCTCGGTGCCGTCGGCTGGCCCAAGACCTCCGGCGGGCACGGGCTGCACATCTACGTGCGCATCGACCCGGCCTACGGATTCAAGGATCTACGAAGGGCAGCACTGGCTTTCGCGCGTGAGGTCGAGCGTCGCGCCCCCGAGGACGTGACGACGACGTGGTGGCGCAAGGACCGCGACCCGTCGAAACTGTTCGTGGACTACAACCAGAATGCCCGCGATCACACGATCGCCAGCGCGTATTCGGTGCGGGGGAATCAACAGGCGACGGTCTCGACGCCGATCTCCTGGGACGAGGTCGCGAGCGTGGATCCGCGCGAGTTCACGATGTTCACGGTGCCTGCCAGATTCGCCGAGCTGGGTGACCTGCACGCGGGCATCGACGACGCGGTGTTCGCGATCGACGAGTTACTCGAGTGGGCTGAGCGGGACGAGCATCAGGGCTTGGTCGAGCCTGCAGAAGACTGACTGCTCCGAACTCGCAGTTATGTACGGAAATCGGCGGAAATCCGTGCATAACTGCGAGTTCGGCAAGCAGTTCTAGTCGGTGCCGGACTCGATGGCGGCGTGGTCGAGTGCCGAGGAGTCGACGGAGCTGTCGGGGCCGCTTGCTGCGATGGCGTCGGCTCCGCCTGCGGGCAGTTCGCCGATCAGGTCGCCCCAGGCGGTGAGTTGATTCTGCGCGGCGTATTGCTCGAGTTTGCTGCGTGAATCGGCGATGTCGAGGTTGCGCATGGTGAGCTGACCGATGCGGTCGCCGGGGAAGAACGCCTGGCCCTGGCTGCGCTCCATCGACAGCTTCTCGGGGTGGTAGCTGAAGTTGCTGCCCTGGGTGTCGACGATGGTGAAGTCCTGGCCGCGGCGCAGTCGCAGTGTCACGCTGCCGCTGACGACGTTGCCGACCCACCGCTGCAGGCCCTCACGGAGCATCAGCGCCTGCGGATCGAACCAGCGTCCCTCGTACAGCAGGCGTCCGAGTCGACGGCCCTCGTTGTGGTAAGAGGCGACGGTGTCCTCGTTGTGGACGGCGTTGACGAGGCGTTCGTAGGTGATGTGCAGCAGCGCCATGCCGGGGGCCTCGTAGATGCCGCGACTCTTGGCTTCGATGATGCGGTTCTCGATCTGGTCGCTCATGCCGAGACCATGGCGACCGCCGATGGAGTTGGCCTCCATGACGAGGTCGACAGCGCTGTCGAAGGTCTTGCCGTTGATGCGGACCGGGCGGCCGCGCTCGAACTCGACGGTGACCTCTTCGGCGGCGATCTCCACCTCGGGGTCCCAGAACTTAACGCCCATGATGGGGTTGACGATCTCGAGCGAGGTGTCGAGGTATTCGAGACTCTTGGCCTCGTGGGTGGCACCCCAGATGTTGGCGTCGGTGGAGTACGCCTTCTCGGCGGAGTCGCGGTAGGGGAGCGTGCGCTGGCTGAGCCACTGCGACATCTCGTGCCGGCCGCCGAGCTCGGCGACGAATGCCTCGTCGAGCCAGGGCTTGTAGATACGCAGCTGCGGATTGGCGAGCAGGCCGTAGCGGTAGAACCGCTCGATGTCGTTGCCCTTGTACGTCGATCCGTCGCCCCAGATCGAGACGCCGTCTTCCTGCATGGCGCGGACCAGCATCGTGCCGGTGACCGCGCGGCCGAGCGGGGTGGTGTTGAAGTACGTCTGCAGCGACGAGCGGATATGGAATGCCCCGCAGGTCAGTGCAGCCAGGCCCTCCTCGACGAGAGGCTCGCGGCAGTCGATGAGCCGCGCTTGCTCGGCCCCGTAGGCCAGGCCGCGCTCGGGCACATCGGACAGATCCGGTTCGTCGTACTGACCGATGTCGGCGGTGTAGGCGTACGGCACTGCGCCGTGCTCGCGCATCCATGCCACGGCCACCGAGGTGTCGAGACCGCCGGAGAATGCAATGCCGATTCGTTCACCGACCGGGAGAGAGTTCAATACCTTCGTCACGGCAGCAGCCTAGTAGGGGTCGTTCCGCAGGCTCCACTCCCGGCCTAGTAGGGGTCGTTCCGCAGGCTCCACTCCCGGCCTAGTAGGGGTAGTTCCGCAGGCTCCACTCCCGGCCTAGTCGTCTTACTGATCCGGCCGATCGGCGAGCGACTCCACTGCACCCCGGACCGCATCGAGATGCACGGTCATGGCGCGGGCTGCCGCGTCGTATTCGCCGGATCTGATGCCGTCGACGATCGCGTCGTGTTCGACGTTGGATTGCTGCTGCCGATGTGCGACGAGGTTGAGGGTCTCGGACTGCCGGGTCAACGCATCCCGAATATCGACGATGATCGCCTCGAATACGCGGTTCTTGCTCGCTCGCGCGATCGCCGTGTGGAACTGCGCGTCCAGCAGTACCCAGGCCTCGTGGTCGTCCTCGGAGCGCATCTCGTCGGCCAGACCGGCGAGCACCGTCAACTCCTCGTCGGTACGACGCTCCGCGGCCCAGCCTGCAGCGGGAATCTCCACGTGAGGGCGGGCCTCCATGAGCTCGCGGGCCGCGTAGTTGCCGATGTCGAGGTCGTTTCCGACGCGGTCGCGAACGACGAAAGTGCCCAGGCCCGTTTTGGTTTCGGTCAGGCCGAGGGCATGGCAGGAACGCAGCGCCTCACGGATGACCGAGCGGCTGACGCTGTGCCGGGTGGCGAGCGCGGCCTCGGAAGGCAACTTCTGCCCTACGGGTAGATCACCCGACGCGATCGCCGAGCGGAGGTCGGCGAACACCGCCTCGGCTGCGCTCATTCGGGCATTCGTGGGCGCACTGACTGCCCAGCTGTCCGACAGGTTCATGACGCAATCCTAGCCTGGGGTTGACCGATGAGGTGTTCTGCGCCACACTCTACCTGTCAGACAGCCGGACAGCTGGACACCCCATCAAGGAGCGCAACCGTGGCCGATACCCGCATCGAGAAGGATCTTCTCGGCGAACGCGACATCCCGAAGACTGCGTACTGGGGGATCCACACCCTGCGCGCTCTCGAGAACTTCCCCATCACCGGGCGTCCGATCTCCACCAACGCGCACCTCGTTCGCGGACTCGCAGCGGTGAAGTGGGCGGCTGCGTCGGCCAATCAGGATCTCGGAATTCTCGACGCCACCCGCGGGGAAGCAATCCGCACGGCGTGCCAGGAAATTCTCGACGGCCAGTGGCACGAGGAGTTCGTCGTCGACGTCATCCAGGGTGGTGCGGGCACCTCGACCAACATGAACGCCAACGAGGTCATCGCCAACCGTGCGCTGGAGATCCTCGGGCACGCCCACGGCGACTACAGCATGTTGCACCCCAACGAGCACGTGAACGCGTCGCAGTCCACCAACGACGTGTATCCGACGTCGGTGAACATCGCGACCATCTTCGCGGTGCACGAGCTCATCGCCTCGATGAAGGTGTTGCGGGACTCGTTCGGCCGCAAAGCAAGCGAGTTCGCCACCGTCGTCAAGATGGGCCGCACGCAGCTGCAGGACGCGGTGCCGATGACTCTCGGTCAGGAGTTCGGCACCTACGCGATCATGATCGACGAGGACTGCTCGCGGCTCGAGGAAGCTGCACTGCTGGTGCACGAGATCAACCTCGGAGCCACCGCCATCGGCACCGGACTCAACGCCCCCGCCGGATACACCGAATCGGCTGTCGCACATCTGCGGACCATCACCGGTCTGCCGCTGGTGACGGCAACGGACCTGATCGAGGCAACGCAGGACGTCGGTCAGTTCGTCCACCTGTCCGGTGTGCTCAAGCGGGTTGCGGTGAAACTGTCGAAGATCTGCAACGATCTGCGGTTGCTGTCCTCCGGTCCGCGGGCGGGCTTCAACGAGATCAATCTGCCTCCGATGCAGGCGGGTTCGTCGATCATGCCCGGCAAGGTCAACCCCGTCATCCCCGAGGTGCTCAATCAGGTCGCCTACGAGGTGATCGGCCACGACGTCACGATCACGATGGCGGCCGAGGCAGGACAGTTGCAGCTCAACGCATTCGAGCCGATCATCGTCAAGTCCCTGTCCGACGGTATGGCGCATCTGAGTGCCGCGTGCCGCACCGTCGCGCATCGCTGTGTGGACGGCATCACCGCCAACGTCGATCTGCTGCGTGAGCGCGTCGAGAACTCCATCGGCCTGATCACCGCGCTGAGCCCGTATCTCGGATACGTGGAATCGACTGCGATTGCCCAGGAAGCGTTGGTCAGCGGGCGCAATGTGGTCGACCTCGTACTCGAGAAGGGGCTGCTGGCCCGGGACGAGCTCGATCGGCTCCTGAGTCCCGAGCACCTCGCCAACCTTCGAGTGGCGCCGGTCGAGCATGCAGATGCTCCCGAGACGTCGACGAGGTGACGCGATGAGCACCGAGAACAGGAGTGTCGATACCCGCAAGGCCTTCACCGAGGAAGACCCCGGTTATCGAAAAGAGCTGGCCCCACGTCAGATTCAGATGATCGCCATCGGCGGTGCCATCGGAACCGGGCTGTTCATGGGAGCCGGTGGCCGCCTCCGCGACGCAGGTCCGGCGCTGGTACTGGTGTATGCGCTGTGCGGATTCTTCGCCTTCCTGATCCTGCGCGCACTGGGCGAACTGGTGATGCACCGGCCGACCTCGGGCTCGTTCGTCTCGTACTCCCGCGAATTCTTCGGGGAGAAGGTCGCTTTCGCGGCCGGCTGGCTGTACTGGATGAACTGGGCGATGACGGCGGTCGTCGACGTGACGGCCGTGGCGTTGTACATGAACTTCTTCAAGAAGTACTGGGCACCGCTCGGCGACATCGACCAGTGGGTGTTCGCACTCGGGGGCCTGCTGCTCGTTCTCGGGCTGAACCTGGTGTCGGTGAAGGTGTTCGGTGAGCTCGAGTTCTGGTTCGCGCTCATCAAAGTCGTTGCACTGGTGACGTTCCTGTTGATCGGTACCTACTTCGTCATCTTCGGAACGCCCATCGACGGGCAGGAGCCGGGGTTGAGTGTGCTGACCGACAACGGCGGACTGATCCCCAACGGGCTGCTGCCTGCGATCGTGGTGATCCAGGGCGTGGTGTTCGCGTACGCCTCGATCGAGCTGGTCGGTACCGCTGCCGGCGAGACGCAGAACCCCGAGAAGGTCATTCCCAAGGCGATCAACACCGTCATCATCCGTATCGTCGTGTTCTACGTCGGCTCGGTGCTGCTGCTCTCGTTGTTGTTGCCGTACACCAGTTATCAGGCCGGTGAGAGTCCGTTCGTGACGTTCTTCGGAGCCATCGACGTCGAGGGTGCCGACGCGATCATGAACCTCGTGGTCCTCACTGCGGCACTGTCCTCGCTCAACGCCGGCCTCTACTCCACCGGACGCATCCTGCATTCGATGGCGATCGCCGGTTCGGCTCCCGCATTCGCTGCGCGGATGAACAAATCGGGTGTGCCGTACGGCGGAATCGCACTGACGTCGGTGGTGACGCTGCTCGGCGTCGTGCTCAACGCAGTGGTCCCGGCGCAGGCATTCGAGATCGTGCTCAACCTCGCCGCTCTCGGCATCATCAGCGCCTGGGCCGTCATCGTGGCGTGTCAGCTGAAGTTCTGGTCGCTGTCCAAGACCGGCGCGGTCACTCGACCTGCGTTCCGATTGTTCGGTGCCCCGTACACCGGATACGCAACGCTAGGCTTCTTGGCGTGTGTACTCATGCTGATGGCCTTCGACAAACCGGTCGGTACCTGGACGGTGGCGTCGATCCTGCTCATCGCGCCGATGCTCGTCGGTGGTTGGTTCCTGTGCCGCAAACGAATTCGAGAGGTGGCGGCGCGCAGTGAATAAGTTTGTCGCCCTGTTGACCACCGGCGGCACCATCGCCAGTAGTCGCGACGAGCACGGGGTTTCTCGTCCGGTCGCCGGTGTCGGGGTGGATGTCGACGGCGTCGCGGTGCGCGAGGTGATGTCGAAGGACAGCTCGGCCTTGGACTTCGCGGATCTCGACACCATTCGTACGGCGGTGGCGGACGCGCTCGCCGAGGACGGATGCGTCGGAGTGGTGGTGCTGCACGGGACGGACACCATGGAGGAGTCGGCGTTGTACGTCGATCTGTTCCACGACGACGAGCGTCCGGTGGTGTTCACCGGCGCGCAGCGCACTGCCGATCATGCCGATCCGGACGGCCCCGGCAACATTGCCGCGGCAGTGGCAGCAGCGCAGTCCGAGCGCGGTGTGCTGATCGCTTTCGGCGGGCGCTTGCTGCCCGCACGGGGTGCGATCAAGAAACACACCACCGAGCTCGACGCGTTCCGCTCAGCCGCATTGCCGCGACCGAAACCGTTGCCGTGGAAGCCCATTGCCGGGGTCCGCGTGGACATCGTTGCGTTGTATCCCGGTGCCGACGGCCTGCAGATCGATGCGTGCCGCCAGGCGGGGGCGTCGGGCATCGTGCTTCAGGCTCTCGGCTCGGGCAACACCAACGCCGCCGTGGTGCATGCGGTGAAAGAAGCAGTGGCGGCTGGGGTGCACGTGGTCGTCACGACGCGGGTGCCGTTCGGTGAGACCTCGCCGACGTACGGCGGCGGCGGGGGTGGACACGATCTGATCGATGCGGGTGCGGTGTTCTCCCGGGAACTGCGGGCGGGGCAGGCACGGATTCAGTTGGCGGCGCTCGTTGCCACCGGAGCGAGTGACGTGGCTGTCCACAATTCCTTCTCGTAGGCGGGAAACCGTGCGCGGAGGCGAACAGTGGACAACGGCGGCAGTGCCGTTCGAGCTACAGCTCCGACTCGCCCCAACTCTCGACGTGTAGTTCGTCGCCGACGGTCACCGTGCCGTTCTGCAGCACGGAGAATTTCGACCCGAAAGCGACACCCTTCTGTCGGCTGCGGCGGTAGTCACCCAGGGTGCGCAGCGGCTCGGGCCCGCTGCGCTCACCGGTTGTCTGCTCGACGGTGGTGACGGCGCACCGGATCGCCAGCTTGGTGTACGCGAGACGCGTGGATCCGATGGTCACTTCCCGCACCTCGTCTTCCCGATGCGGTTCGTCCCAGCCGTCGACGACGATATTGGGACGAAATCGATTCATCGGCAATGCGGCGTCGAGTCGGGAATTGAGCCCGGCGAGCGTGGCGGTCGAGAGAATGTGGACTGCCGCGCTGTCGGCGAATTGTGCTGAGCCGGGCGATATTCCGTCGGTGATCCGGCCGAGGTCGCGCGGCGCGGCGACGAGCCTCGACGGTTCTCCGATCACTTCGGTCAGCCAGCCCGCGACCTCGTCGCCCTGATCGATGCCCCGCATCGGCGTGCGGAACATGGTGATGTCACGCGACTCGGAATCGCGGTCGATGGCCACGGTCACCGAACCCATCGCTGCGTGGTCGAGCGTCAGCGACCCGTCCGTCACCGAGCATCGAACGACCGCGAGGCCGGGGTCGCTCCGTTGGCTGCGAAATGCGCCGTCGGCGTCGACGATCATGAATGCGCGATCGTGCTCGAGGCCGGTAGCGCTCACGTGGGCAGAATCCAACAATGCACCTGCGCATCCCTTGACTGGGTAGGTCAGCAGAGACGACACGCGCACTCGTCGAGGATACTGGGATCCATGACTCGTGCGCTGTTGGTTGTGGATGTGCAGAACGATTTCACCGAGGGTGGCGCGCTGGCGGTGGCCGGCGGGGCGGAGGTCGCGCGCAGGATCAGCGCGTACCTGGCGCGCCAGGGCGACGACTACGACCTCGTGGTGTCCTCGCGGGATTGGCACGACGCAGAGGGCGACAACGGCGGGCATTTCGCCACCGATGCCGCACCGGATTTCGTCACCACGTGGCCGGTGCATTGCGTGGCAGGCACGGTCGGTGCCGAGTACCACCCCGATTACGCGACCGGTTCGGTGGACGTGCACGTCTACAAGGGGCAGGGCAAGCCGTCGTACTCGGCGTTCGAGGGCGTCACCGAGGACGGGACACCCCTGGCCGAGATACTCGCTGCCAACGAGGTCACCGACATCGACGTCGTCGGGCTTGCGACCGACTACTGTGTGCTGGCCTCGGCCAAGGATGCCGTCGCCGAGAAATTCGACGTCCGCGTCCTCACCGACCTCGTCGCCGGGGTTGCTCCCGAGACCTCCGCGGCGGCCCTCGACGAGCTGAGAGCATCCGGCGCTTCGGTGGTCTAGGCCGACGCGACCACCGTCGTCAGCAGCACGGCCGCGTCTGTCATGGCTCGCAAGGAGTGCGGTGCTTCGGGGACGATCAAGAAATCTCCGGACATTCCGCACCACACATTGCTGCCGCTGACCAATTCGACCCGACCGGACAGGACATGCACGGTGGCCTCTCCTGGGTTGCTGTGCTCGGACAGTTCGGCACCGGCAGCGAGCGCGATCAGTGTTTGTCGGAGAGCGTGGTCGTGGCCCCCGTACACCGCCACCGCCGCCCGACGCGACGAGGCGGCGGTGGCCGTCGCGATCTGCGTGCCGACGAGTGCGTCGAGCGAAACCTTCTTCATTCGGTCACGGTGACGGGAGACCACAGGTCCGGCCCGAACACCTCGTAGGAGATGCGGTCCGGCGGTACGCCGCGCTGAAGGGCCGCGAGCCGGACGGCGCGCAGGAACGGCAACGGTCCGCAGCTGAGCACGTGGGTGTCCGCGGTGAAGGCGATCCGGTCGAAATCCATCAATCCGGTGAACGACGTCGAATCGTCCGCGTCGACGGTCTCGTACCAGGCTTGATCGACGACGTCGTCGAGTGCTTCGGCCGCGGTGGCGATCGCCTGTCGCAATGCATGGTCGGCGCGGCTGCGGTCGGCGTGGGCCAGTATCAGTGGTCGGCCGGGCTGAGTTCGAGCGAGATGCTCGACGAGCGGCAGCACCGTGGTGATTCCGGCACCGGCCGTGGCGATCAGCAGCGGTCCTTCGCCGGTAGGTACTCCGAAATCGCCTGCAG
>NZ_NOZF01000175.1:0-55790 GCF_002258565.1 Rhodococcus sp. 05-2254-6 | reverse complement strand
CGGCGTCGGCAAGACCGTGGTGACCGCGGGTATCGCGGCGGCCGCGCGCGCAGGCGGATGGACGGTTGCGGTGTGCAAACCGGCGCAGACCGGCGTCGGAGGTGACTACCCGGACGAAGCCGATATCGATGTGGTGCACCGGCTTTCGGGAATTCGGGGAGTGGAGCTGGCGCGATACCCCGAGCCACTGGCTCCGGACGTTGCGGCGCGCCGATCGGGTCGGCCGATGCTCGAACTCGACGCCGTGGTCGACACCGTGCGCACGCTGGACGCGGCCCACGACCTAGTGCTTGTCGAAGGTGCGGGTGGAGTGGCGGTGCGTCTGGGCGCAGGAGGATTCACCGTGCTCGACATTGCCGGGGCCGTGTCTGCGCCGATCGTCGTCGTGGCCGGTGCAGAGCTGGGAACGCTCAACCACAGCGCGCTGACCACTGCCGCGGCGCGGGCGGTCGGGGTCGAATGCGCAGGGCTGGTGATCGGATCGTGGCCCGCCGAGCCGAGCCTTGCCGCGCGGGTCAACCGCGACGAGCTGCCCCTCGTGACGGGGGTCGGGCTGATCGCGCGCATCCCGGAAGGAGCCGGCCGACTCGCATCGCGGGCCTTCGAAGCCCTGGCCGTGGGTGCCTTCGGCGAGTTTACCGAGTCGTTACTCGGGTACCCGCCGTAGAGAATCTGCGGTCTCGGCATTCGAAAACAGACGGGAAATAGACACCATGAACACCACCGTATGGATCATCGTTGCAGTAGTAGTCGTTCTCTTGGTCATTGCCATCGCCGTGGTCGTTGCCCGCAAGAGCAAGGAACGTAAGAGATTGGAAGCGAACGAGATTCGCGAAAAGGCTGCCGATCAATCCTCTGTCGTCGAGGAGCGTGAACTGATGGCGCGCGAAAGCGAAGCCAAGGCACGCCGCGCGCAGGCAGAGGCCGACGTCAAAGCAGCCGAGGCGGAGAAGCTCGCACAGCAGGCGCAGTCTCATCAAGGAGTTGCGGCGTCGTCACGCGACGAGATGGAATCGCAGTTCGAACGTGCGAATCGAATCGACCCGGACGTGAAGAACGGCAAGAACATGACAGGCGATCGGAACGTCACAGGTGACCGGAACATCGCCCATGACCGCACTGTGGCAGATGACCGCACTGTGGCACATGACCGGACCGTGGCGGATGACCGGACTGTGGCGCATGACCGGACCGTGGCAGACGACCGGAACATTGTCGGTGACAGGAACGTCGTCGGTGACCCGAATGTGGCGGACGACCGGAACATCGCCGGCGATCGGAACGTGATGGGCGATCCGGATGTGCCCCCGACGGCACCCCGGCACGAGCGGAACTAGTCGGTCGAGTTGTGCGGTAGTTCGAGCTCGACGACATCGTGCTCGCCCAGGTTCGGACGCTCGTTGGTGATCTTCGCCTTGGCGTAGGCCAGCAGGTTCGACACCTTCGAGCCGGGCGTGGACCAGTACTCGGCTCCCTCGGCGGCCACGTGGATCAGAGCGACCTCGCGCGAATCGGGGTTCTTCTCGAACCATGCGGCCGCCCGGGTGTTCCACAGCTCCTCGGCCTTGGTGGTGTTCTCGACCACCGCGGCCGTACCGGACAGCGACACCCAGCCTTCACCGGACTGGAACGAGACGTTGACCGTCGGGTTCGCCGCGATATCGGCCACCTTGCGGGAGTCGTGGGCGGCGAAGAACCACAGGTCGCCGTCGAACTCGGCTTCCTGCAGCGCCATCGGGCGCGAAATCAGGTGGCCGTCTCGGCCGACGGTGGTGAACATGCACAGTCCGGCTTCGGACATCAATTGAGCGACTTTCGTGACGCCGTCCCCGGGGTTGTCGGCGCTTGTTCTCTCGGTGTTCGTCATCGAAACCAACTACCCGGTGTGTAGCTCGCTCAACCGTTAAGGTGACAAAACGGACACGAGTACCGGGAGGCTGCGCATGGGAAAGAACCTCGACAAGAACAATCGGCCGGACCTGCGCGTGAGCAACGACGAACGTGAGGCCGTCGTGACCACCCTCGGTCTGGCGATGAGCGAGGGCCGCTTGACGTTGGTCGAGTACGAACAAAGGCTCGACGCGGTGTGGGCGTCGACGACTCGCGGTGATCTGGACGAGGTCGTGCGCGACTTGCCGGCCCCCGAGAAATCGACGGCAACGGATGTCGCTCGTACGACGAGCGAGTGGCGGGAATATCTGGACGAGTGGCGCTGGTGGCTCGGTGGTGCCGTCGTCATGAACGGAATCTGGGCCGTTCAATGGATCTCCGACGGCGAACCGACCTCCTACTGGCCCCTGTGGCCCCTCGGTATCTGGGGCATCATCCTGGTCGCGATGGTGTTCATGCCCGAGGAGAAGAAAACCGACGACTGAGGCCGGCGTCGACCGCATTATTACGCCCTGTAGTTGGTGATTTCGCCGAACCTGGGACACTGGAAGACGTGACTGTTTCTCCCGGCGACGACGCCCCCGTATCGGCCCAACTCTTCGCCCGCGCGAGCGAGGTCATTCCCGGCGGCGTCAACTCGCCGGTACGCGCCTTCGCGTCGGTCGGCGGAACGCCCCGCTTCATCACGCAGGCCAGCGGATACACGATGACCGACGCCGACGGAAAGTCGTACGTCGACCTCATTTCGTCCTGGGGTCCGATGATCCACGGACACGCCCACCCGGCCATCGTCGAGGCCGTCCAGAAGGCAGCCGCGACCGGCCTGTCGTTCGGTGCGCCCACGCTCCGCGAAATCGAACTGGCCGAGGAAATCGTGCGTCGCGTCGGCCCCGTCGACCAGGTTCGCCTTGTGAATTCGGGCACAGAGGCCACCATGAGCGCGGTGCGCCTGGCCCGCGGCTTCACCGGCCGCACCAAGATCGTCAAGTTCTCCGGCTGCTACCACGGCCACGTCGACGCCCTCCTGGCCGACGCCGGCTCGGGACTGGCCACCTTCGGGCTGCCGACCTCCCCGGGAGTCACCGGCGCACAGGCGTCGGACACCATCGTCGTTCCCTACAACGACCTCGCCGCCGTCACCGCGGCCTTCGAGGCCAACCCCGGCCAGATCGCGTGCATCATCACCGAGGCAGCTGCAGGCAACATGGGAGCAATCCCGCCGGTCACCGGCTTCAACGAGGGACTGCGCCACCTCGCGACCGAGCACGGCGCACTGCTGATCATGGACGAGGTGATGACGGGATTCCGCGTCAGTGCCTCCGGTTGGTACGGCATCGACGGAGTTGCCGGTGACCTCTACACCTTCGGCAAAGTCATGTCGGGCGGATTGCCTGCCGCCGCATTCGGCGGTCGAGCAGACGTGATGGCCTACCTCGCGCCCGCCGGACCGGTGTACCAGGCAGGGACGCTCAGCGGTAACCCCGTCGCCGTCGCGGCCGGTCTGACGAGTCTGCAACTGGCCGACTCGGCCGTCTACGAGAAGCTGCAGACCAACTCGCAGCGACTCGGAACACTGCTCGGCGACGCTCTCACCGCCGAAGGCGTCACCCATCACGTCCAGTTCGCGGGCACTATGGTGAGTGTGTTCTTCGCCGATGGACCCGTCACCGATTACGCGCAGGCCAAGGCCGCGCAGACGTGGCGATACCCGGCGTTCTTCCACGCCTTCCTCTCCCGCGGTGTGTACCCGCCGCCGAGCGCCTTCGAGGCCTGGTTCGTCTCGGCTGCCCTCGACGATCGAGCCTTCGAGATCATCGCCGACGCAGCCCCCGCCGCCGCGAAAGCAGCGGCCGCCGCCACCGCTCCTCAGTGACGTCTGCACCGAACTGATTGCCCACCCGACTAGCGAGAAACAGGACCCCGACGTGACCGAGGCCCCCGCAACACATCCGCACTCGACGACGCGCACCATCGTGCACGTCCTCCGGCACGGCGAGGTTCACAACCCCAAGGGCATCCTCTACGGGCGGTTGCCGGGCTTCAAGCTGTCGGTGACGGGCCAGGCTCAGGCCAGGTCGGTCGCGGACGCGCTCGCCGGCCACGACATCACCCACGTCGTGGCATCGCCGTTGCTGCGCGCGCAGGAAACCGCCGGACCCATTGCCGCAGCGCACGGCCTGACCATCGCCGAGGACGAGAACCTCATCGAAGCAGGCAACGAGTTCGAGGGACTGCGCGTGGCCGTGGGCGACGGTGCACTGCGTAGGCCCCGGCACTGGTGGAAGCTGCGCGACCCGTTCACCCCGTCCTGGGGCGAGCCGTACCTGCAGATCGCACACCGCATGCTCGCCGCAGTCAATGCGGCGCGCGTCGAAGCCGTAGGGCACGAAGCCGTCTGCGTCAGCCACCAACTCCCGGTGTGGACACTGCGCCGCTTCCTGCAGGGCGATCGGCTCTGGCACGACCCGCGCAACCGTCAGTGCGGGCTCGCGTCGCTCACCTCGTTGGTCTACGAGGGGGACCAGCTGGTCGACCTCGTCTACTCCGAGCCCGCGGGGGCATCCGACCCAAGGATTTCCGGTGCGTAGGTTTCTGCTGGGTGTGGCCGCAGCGGCCCTCGTCGCGGGATGCTCCACCGGCACCGACGCGGTGGCGCAGGGCGGAACCTTCCAGTTCGTCTCACCGGGCGGACAGACCGACATCTTCTACGAGCCCGACGAGCGCGGCACCATCGGCGAGTTGTCCGGGCCCGACCTGATGACCGAGGGCAAGACGACCTCCCTGTCGGACTACGACGGTGACGTCGTCGTCCTCAACGTCTGGGGCCAGTGGTGCGGACCGTGCCGCGGTGAAGCCGACGACCTCGAAGACGTCTACGAGGCCACCAAGCCCTTGGGCGTCGAATTCCTCGGGATCAACGTGCGCGACGAGTCGCAGACCGCCGCGCAGGACTTCGTCGTCAGCAACAACGTCAGCTACGCCTCGATCTACGATCCGCCCATGCGCACCCTCACTGCGCTCGGCGGCGTCCCCACCTCCGTCATCCCGACGACCGTCGTGCTCGACCGGCAGCATCGCGTCGCGGCAGTGTTCCTGCGCGAACTGCTCGCCGATGACCTACGGCCCGTCGTCGAACGCGTCGCAGCCGAGGAGCCAGTGCAGCCGTGACCGAGACGATGTACCTCGCCGGGATAGGCGCGAGTTTCCAGGAAGCTGCGGCCTCCGGGCCGCTCGTCCTGGCCCTCGGAGCCTGCGTCCTGGCCGGGCTCGTCTCGTTCGCGTCGCCGTGCGTGGTACCCCTGGTGCCCGGATACCTCTCGTACCTCGCCGGAGTCGTCGGAGCCGACGCCCCTGCCGTCAGCGCCGACGAGGCAGCCGTGAAGACGAAGGTGCGCAGCGGGCGGTTGCGCGTGGCCGGAGCGGCGGGTCTGTTCGTCCTCGGATTCACGGTGGTGTTCGTTCTCGCCACCGCATCGGTGTTCGGAGCGATCTCCGTCCTGGCGATCAACCGCGAACTGCTCATGCGGATCGGCGGCGTCGTCACCATCGCCATGGGCCTGGTGTTCGTCGGACTGATTCCCGCGCTGCAGCGCGACGTGCGCTTCGAGCCGAAGCAGATCGGCTCACTGGCCGGAGCGCCGCTGCTCGGGGGCGTGTTCGCGCTCGGATGGACCCCGTGCCTCGGACCGACGCTCGCGGGCGTCATCTCACTCGCCGCAGGGACGGACGGCACGACGGCAGCGCGGGGCGTCGTTCTGATCGTGGCGTACTGCCTCGGTCTCGGCTTACCGTTCGTGATCCTCGCGTTCGGTTCGGTCAGCGCGCTGCGTGGCGTCGGCTGGCTACGTACACATGCACGACAGATACAGGTGTTCGGCGGAATCATGTTGATAGCGGTAGGAATTGCACTGGTCACCGGTGCCTGGGATCAATTCGTCGGCTGGGTGCGCGACGCCTTCGTCTCCGATGTGGTGTTGCCGATATGACCACCGACATCGAAGAGCGCACCGAGGCATCGCCGCCGCGCAAGCAATCCGCGCTGGGCAGGGGAGCGGCGCTGGTCCGCAACACCTGGCGCGGCCTGACCAGCATGCGAACCGCGCTGGTGCTGCTGTTCCTGCTGGCCTTCGCCGCGGTACCCGGTGCCCTGGTGCCGCAGCGCAGCCTCAACGCCGGCAAAGTCGACGAGTACATCGCCGACCGCCCGACCCTCGGCCCGATCATGGACAAGCTCGAACTGTTCGACGTGTTCGGCAGCTTCTGGTTCACGGCGATCTACGCGCTGCTGTTCATCTCGCTGATCGGCTGCATCCTGCCGCGCTGCATCGAGCACGCGAAGCAATTGCGCACCAAACCCGTTCGTGCGCCCCGCAACCTCTCCCGACTGCCGCACCACAGCCGCTACGACGTGGACGGAACGCCGGAGGAGATCGCAGCGCAGGTACGCACCCAGTTGCGCGGTTGGCGCGTCGCCCAACGAACCGAGGACGGCGGAGCCGTGACGCTGTCGGCGGAGAAGGGCTACGTCCGTGAACTCGGAAACCTCGTCTTCCACTTGTCTCTCGTCGGACTGCTCGCCGCGATCGCCATGGGCAAGCTGCTCGGGTACGAGGGCAACCGCATCGTCATCGCCGACGACGGCCCAGGCTTCTGCACCTCGACCCCGGCCAACTACGACTCGTTCCGCGCAGGCAACCTCGTCGACGGCACCGACCTCGAACCACTGTGCGTGCGCGTCAAGGACTTCAGAGCCGACTACCTCGACACCGGCCAGGCCGAGATGTTCACCTCCAACATCGAATACCAGGCAGGCCAGGACCTCACGAACAACGTCTGGCGCGACGACCAACTGCAGGTCAACCACCCGTTGCGCGTCGCAGGAGACCGCGTCTACCTCCAGGGCCACGGCTACGCACCCACCTTCACCGTGACATTCCCGAACGGCGAAACCCGCACCGACACCATCCAATGGCAACCGACGGACGCCACGACCTTCCTCTCCAGCGGAGTGCTCCGTGTCGACCCGCCCGGCGGCTTGTATACCGATCCCCTGGACCGGCGAAAGAACCAGATCGCCATCGAAGGACTGTTCGCGCCGACGGCGTCGTTCCACGGCAGCCTGCTGTCGTCGAGCTTCCCCGCCATGAACGACCCCGCCGTCGCCATCGACATCTACAAGGGCGACACCGGCCTCGACACCGGACTGCCGCAGTCGATCTTCTCGCTCGATCAGGAAATGATCGCCCAGGGCAGGCTCGTGAAGCAGGACCGCGTCAACCTGATGCCAGGAGAATCGGCGACGCTCAGCGACGGAACGGTCGTCACCTTCGACGGCGCGAAAGAATTCGTCAACCTTCAGGTCTCACACGACCCGGCCCAGACCTGGGTGCTCGTCTTCGCACTCACGATGATGGGCGGACTGCTCGTCTCACTGGTGATCAAGCGTCGCAGAATCTGGGTCCGACTCACCGCCGACGCCCAAGCACGACGTACTGTAGTAGACCTCGGCGGACTTGCACGCACCGATCAGGCGGGGTGGGGCGAAGAGTTCGACCGCCTGTGCACCCGCCTGCTCGGCGACACCTCGAAACAGGAGAACTGACCGATGCCGATCAACGAGACCCTCTCGCAGTACAGCGACTGGTCCTTCGAATCAGCGTTCACCATCTACGTGCTCGCATTCGTCCTGCTCATCGCCCAGTACGCCTCCGCCAAGGCCACGGCCGCTCAGGCGAAGGAACTCGTCGGTGCCGGCGCGCCGGTGGCCCAGTCGCGACCGGGACTGGTTGTCGAAGCCCCGAAGCGACCGCTGTCCGAGCGACTCGCAGGCATGGGCTTCGCCCTGCTCGCCCCGGCTCTCGCGCTGCACATCGCCTCGGTGGTGCTCCGCGGGTTCGCCACCCACCGCTTCCCGCTCGGCAACATGTACGAGTTCGTCACCATGGCCACCGCAGCCGCCGCCCTCACCTCCGTGATCGTGCTGCGCAAGAAGACCATGCGCCCGATGCTCGTGTTCGTTCTCGCACCGATCATCGTGCTGATGTTCTTCGCCGCCACCAAGCTCTACGCCGACGCCGCACCCGTCGTCCCCGCGCTGCGCTCCTACTGGCTGCCCATCCACGTCACCATCGTCAGCGTCGGCAGCGGCATCCTCCTGGTCTCCGGCGTCGCCTCCCTGCTGTTCCTGCTGCGCATCAAGCAGCCCATCGGCGAGGAAAGCGTTGGGTTCTGGGGCAAGTTCGCATCCAAGCTGCCCGACGCCCAGGCCCTCGACCGACTCGCCTACAAGACGACCATCGTCGCTTTTCCGCTCTTCGGAGCCGGTGTCATCCTCGGTGCAATCTGGGCCGAAGCCGCATGGGGCCGCTTCTGGGGCTGGGACCCCAAAGAGACGATGTCGTTCATCACCTGGATCATCTACGCCGCCTACCTGCACGCCCGCGCCACCTCCGGATGGCGCAACACCCGCGCCGCCTGGATCAACATCGCCGGATTCACCGCCATGCTCTTCAACCTCTTCATCATCAACATGGTGGTCTCGGGACTGCACAGCTACGCAGGACTGAACTAGTTCTCGCCCGCTGGCAGCCTCCGCGCGGGACTGTCAGCTGGTAGCGTCCGATCCGGCTCGATGGGGGACACATCCGAGCTCGGATCTTCGATGTGGGACGCGAACTGGGGGGAATCGGTCATGGCCGATCGGCACGAGAACAACTGGCAACCCGTCCGGCCATTGGACGACGACGTGCCCGAAGAAGACGTAGCTCGCCCCACGGAATCAGAGCCGGTCGTTGGCGTAGGGGCGGCGGAGGCCACACCCGCACCGCCGCGGGAGCCCTTCAGATCGACTCCCATCACGATGCCGCCCGAAAGCATCGACAATCAGCCCGTGCCGCAGCCCGAGGCCGCCCACACATCGCCGCCGCTTCCCGGGTCGCGGGACGGTGAAGCCCACGGTGACGCAGGTGGTGAGGCGGCGTCGGTCGCGGTGCCACCTGCCGGGGTCGACAAGACCGTCGTCGCACCACCGAGGCCCGTGGAACCGCCGACGACGGCTGTGGCACCGACTGTGAAACTGACTCCTACACATGCGCCGCCCGTCGCATCAGGGCCGCCGATGCCGCAGAATCCGGTGCCGCAGAACCGAGGTGGGCCACAGAACTATTGGGCCCCGCAGAATCAAGCCGGGCCGCAGAACTATTGGGTTCCGCAGAACCAGGGCGGCCCGCATGGGCAATGGCCGTCGGAGGGTCACTGGAATCCCCAGAATCAGTGGAACGGTCAGAATCAATGGGGGCCTCAGCCCGGCCAGTGGCCTGGGCCGCAGCATCAAAATCAGCTGTATCGGAATCAGCCTCAGCAGGTTCGGCAAGGCCCGGGTGACGCGTTGATCGCCACCCCGGGAGCGGCACCGACCGTCGGCCCGAGTCGGTCGGATGAGCAGCCGGTGCCCTCGCTCGATCTCGGTAGTTCGTTGCTCGTCCGATCGGGGAATGCGCCGCCGGTGGCAGGGTGGCGTCGGGCGTTGTATCTGATGTCGCGTGGTCGCCTGAATGTGGGCAACAGTGCCGCTCAGCAGCGACGCCTGGTTCTGACCGCGGAGGTGGATCGGCCTCTCGTCGGGTGCCATCGCGTCGCGGTGCTGTCGCTGAAAGGGGGCGTGGGCAAGACCACGACGACGGCCACACTCGGCTCGACGTTCGCCGAGATCAGGGGTGATCGGGTGATCGCCATCGACGCCAACCCCGATCGGGGAACGCTGGGGCAGAAGGTGCCGGCCGAGACGACCGCCACCGTCCGTAATCTGTTGCGCGACATCGAGTCTCTGGACCGTTACAGCGACGTCAGGGCTTACACGTCGCAGAACGTGCATCGACTGGAGGTGTTGGCGTCCGATTCGGATCCGGCAGCTTCGGAGGCATTCAGCGGTGAGGATTACGATCGCGCCGTGTCGCTGTTGGAGAAGTTCTACAGCATCGTCATCACGGACTGCGGCACCGGTCTGATGCACTCGGCGATGGAGAGCATTCTCGAGGGAGCCGACACGCTGGTGGTGGTCAGTTCGGGCTCGGTGGACGGCGTGCGGAGCGCGTCGGCGACGTTGGATTGGCTCGATGCGCACGGCTACCGCGAGTTGGTCGCCACGTCGGTCGCCGTGGTCAACGGCGTTCGGCCGAGAGCTGGAAAAGTGGACCTGCACAAAGTTGTCGAGCATTTCGAGCAGCGGTGCGCGCGAGTGCGAACGATTCCCTTCGACCCACATCTCGAGGAGGGGGCGGAAATCGAACTGGACCGTCTTCGTGGGCGCACGCGGAAGGCACTGTTGGAAGTCGCGGCGGCGGTAGCGGCAGGTTTCCCCGACGCGCCCACCGCTGCCCACCGCAACTGAGAGCTACCGAACCCTATTCGCTGGGTTCGGTGCCCGCCTCGGTCCCGTCTTTCCCTCCGCGGCGAGCTTCACGGTTGATTCGCCACAGAAAATCGGGATCGTCATCGGGTCCGACAGTGCGGGTGGGTGGAGCCTGTGTGCTGGGTCCGAATGCCTTCCAGAACAGCACGATGACTGCCACCAAGCCGATCAACGCCAATAGATAGATCACGACGCACCTCCTACTACGAGGGTAGCCGCGATGCAACACCCTCCGCACCCGTCGAGCGTCGAAGATTCCTGAGAATGTTCGATGAGTTCGAGCGGGTGCGGAGATCGAGGGTATTTCGTACGTCAGGACGTCCGAATCAGTGGTGTGCGCCGGCTTCCGTGGTCAGAGAGGTCAGTAATTGCATGACCTCGGTCTCGCGGAATCGACGGTGCCCGCCCGGAGTGCGGAGCGATCCGAGGCGACCGGCGTGTGCCCAGCGTGTCACTGTCTTGGGGTCGACGTGAAAAAGCGCGGCTACCTGACCCGGCGTGAGAAGTGAGTCCTGAGCCTTGTGAAATGTGGGTGCGCTCATCTGTCGTGTCCTCCTACGATTCGGTTCGGTGCATATGCGTCGAACCGGAGATATCGGTCTGCTGCGTTCGAACCCCATGGTTGCACTCGAACCCCTAGGTACTCGACTGATACAAGGTTGGTAAAGGGGAGGTAATGGACAAATCGGTCACGCCGGGGGTGGGTCGGAGTGCTTGCCGAGCCCGGTAACCTGGGACCCGTGAGTGACGCGACGAACGCCGACAGCAGCGAACCTACCAGCGGAAACGGCGCGAAAGGTAGGTCGGCGAAGAAGTCTCTCGCCGTGAACCTGGGTGTCTACACCTTCGCGCGCCTGGCGCTCGTCATCGTGATCGGCGCACTCATCGTCGGCATCGGTTTACTCTTCGGCGTCGAGGTTCCGGTACTCGTCGCCGCGATCTTCGCCGTGCTGATCTCGCTACCCCTGTCGCTGCTCCTGTTCAAGAACATGCGCATCCGCGTCAACGAGTCCATCGCAGCAGTCGACGAGGACAGGCGCACCGCGCGTGCGGATCTGCAGTCAAAGCTGCGCGGTGAAGACGGCAAGAAATGACCAGGACGGTCGATCACTCGGGGTCACGGGCGTGGGTCGACAATGCGGTCCGGTTGATCGAGGCCGATTCCCAGCGCAGCGCCGACACACACCTGCTGCGATACCCCCTTCCCGCGGCCTGGGGAATCTCGCTGTACCTCAAGGACGAATCGACGCACATCACCGGCAGCCTGAAGCATCGACTGGCTCGGTCGCTCTTTCTGTACGCAATCTGCAACGGATGGGTCACCGAACGCACCACGGTGATCGAAGCCTCGTCGGGCTCCACTGCCGTCAGTGAGGCCTATTTCGCCGGACTGCTCGGACTGCAATTCGTCGCGGTCATGCCTCGGAGCACCAGCCCGGCCAAAATCGCACTCATCGAGTCCCACGGCGGGAGATGTCATTTCGTCGATCAGCCCGGCGAGATGTACACCGAAGCGCATCGTCTCGCGGCCGAGCCGGACAGCCACTACATGGACCAGTTCACGCACGCCGAACGAGCCACCGACTGGCGCGGAAACAACAACATCGCCGAGTCGATCTTCGACCAACTTCGGCTGGAGGAATGCCCCATTCCAGACTGGGTGGTCGTCGGTGCGGGGACCGGGGGGACCAGCGCCACCATTGGCCGCTACATCAGATATCGCAGGCATGCAACGCAATTGGCGGTGGTGGACCCCGAGAATTCGGCGTTCATCGGCGGCTACGAGTCCGGAGACGCGGGCTACGAGACAGGGCTGCCCTCCCGCATCGAGGGCATCGGCAGACCGCGCGTCGAGCCCTCGTTCGTCGGCCAGGTGATCGATCGAATGATCGCAGTGCCCGACGCCGCCTCCGTGGCCGCCGCACGGTTCACCTCGGACGCACTCGGCAAACGAGTGGGCGGATCGACAGGCACCAACATCTGGGGTGCCTTCGGATTGATCGCGGAAATGATCGCAGCAGGCCGCAGCGGGAGCGTGGTGACACTGCTGTGCGACGGCGGAGACAGGTACACGCAGACCTACTTCGACGACGCCTGGGTTTCGAGCCAGGGTATGGATCTCGACGAACCGACCGCGGCCCTCGAAAAGTTCGTTCGTACCGGGGTGTTCTGAGGAGATCTACTTGCTCACCGCCATCGACGCCGCGGCAGTTGCAGCGGCGACGGTGACGACCGCCGGCCAGGCACCGATCTTCTTGGCCAGCGGGTGCGAGGCACCGAACGCGACGAGATAGGTCCCGAGCAGCGCACCGGCGCGGGTCGAGCCCGAGGACTTCTGCCACCGGGTCGTGCACGCCACACCCGCAGCGGCCAGTACGGCTCCGCCGAGTTGACGGTTGTGCGACTGCCGGGCGACGGCGAAGCCGCCGAGCAATCCACCGGCAGCGAGTGCGGACGTGGCGATCGAGCGTCGAGTGTCGTTGGTGGCCATGATCATCACCCTAGCCGCGCCTGCACCCGCAGACTCCTCGCCAGATGGTCTCGTTGCTCGATCACCAAGCGCCGCAGGGCGGCCGGTGCCCACTCGTGCTCGGCCAGCCAGCTGTCCGCGGCTACCGTCGACGATTGCTGCGGAAACAGTCGGACGACGATGCGCCGTGCGATTTCGATGCTGCGCGAGGTCCACAACGACGCGATGGATTCGAAGTACCGGTCGTGATAACCCTGCGTCAGGTCCGGCCGGTGCCCGGCCCCGAAGCCGGTGATGAAGGCGTCGAGAACATCGTTGGACGCATCGTCGCGCTCGGTGATGGCAGCCCACGCCCTTGCCTTGACCTCTGCGTCGGGGAGCGCCGTCGACGCCGCCGTGTGTGAGGTGCGTCCGGACGACGTGTTGTCGGAGGCCAGCTCTGCATCGAGCTCGGCCGAGGTCGCGTTTCCGGTCGCGGCCAGGGCCAGCCAGAACGACCAGCGCTGGTCGGGATCCAGGCGCAGACCTGGCACGGTCGCCGTGCCGTCGAGAAGTGCGCGTAGGTCGGCTGCGCGGGAGCCGTCGAGTTGGGCCGCGGCCGCGGTGGCTCGCGCCCACACCAACTGGGTATCGCTCCCTGGCTCACTCGTATGCAGCTGCGTCCACGACGCCTCCAGCCACTGCCGAGTGGGTTCGCGCCGTCTGTCCTCCGGGAGGTAATGCTCGAGGGCGTACGCCACATTGGCCGTGACTGCGGACAACAGACCGATCTTGGGCTCATTCGGTGCGAATCTGGTTGCGATGTCGATGTATTCGAGTGCAGACAGCTCGGCGTCGCGGGTGGAGTTCCACAACGCCGACCACACCAGGCCCCGGGCGAGAGGGTCGACGATGCGATCGAGGTGGTCTCGCACAGTGGTAGTGGAGCGCTCGTCGAATCGGATCTTGGCGTATGTCAGGTCGTCGTCGTTGAGCAGCACCAGCGCGGCCTCGGGAAGGTCGACCGGCGTTCGTGCCTCGGCGATGTCGAGTTCTCGTCGGTGGGTTCTCGTCAGATGTCCGGCCTCGTCGAGGTCGTAGAGCCCGACGGCAATTCGGTGGGGCCGCGGGTTCGTCTGTTCGACGGCATCGCCGGTGTAGCTGAGCGTGGAGACGCCGGTGGTCTGCAGCCATGCTGCAGCCCAGGTGTCGAGGTCGCGTCCGCTGGCGGTCGACATCTCGCTCAGCAGGTCCGTCAGCGTCGTGTTTCCGAAGGCGTGCGTGCGAAAGTAGTTGCGGGAGGCGGCGAAGAAGGCATCTGCGCCCACGAACGCCCCGAGCTGCTTGAGGACGCTCGCCCCCTTGGCGTAGGTGATGCCGTCGAAGTTGAGCTTCGCGGCCTCGAGGTCGGTGATGTCGGCGACGATCGGGTGGGTGGTCGGAAGTTGGTCCTGCAGGTACGCCCACGCTTTTCGTCGGTTGGCGAAGCTGACCCAGGCGTCGGTGAATCGGGTCGCTTCGGCCGATGCGTATGCACCCATGAAGTCGGCAAAGGATTCCTTGAGCCACAGGTCGTCCCACCACTGCATCGTCACGAGGTCGCCGAACCACATGTGCGCCATCTCGTGCAGGATCGTGTTCGCGCGGGCCTCGTACTGGGCTTCGGTTGCCGCAGAACGGAATACGTACGACTCGGTGAACGTGACGAGGCCGGGATTCTCCATCGCGCCGAGGTTGTACTCGGGGACGAAGATCTGGTCGTACTTTCCGAAGGGATACGGGTAGTCGAACTTGTCGTGAAAGAAGTCCAGGCCTCGTTTCGTGATGTCGAAGATGTCCTCGGCATCGAAGTACTCGGCGAGAGACGCCCGGCAATAGGCACCGAGGGGGACGGTGAGTTCGCCTCGCGTCCAGGATGATCGGACGCGGTGATACGGACCGGCCGCAACTGCGGTGATGTAGGTCGAGATCGGCAGGGTCGGCGCGAAGGTGGTGACCGTGTCTGTCGTGACACCCTCGCGGTTCGACAGTACGGTCCACGTCGGCGGAGCCGTGACAGTCAGAGTGAAAGGGGCTTTGAGGTCCGGTTGCTCGAAGTTCGCGAACACTCGGCGTGCATCGGCCGGTTCGTACTGCGTGTAGAGATAGACGTTGTCGTCGACGGGATCGACGAACCGATGCAGTCCTTCACCCGACCGGCTGTATCGTCCGCGCGCGCAAATCCGCACGATGTTGTGCTCGGTGAGCCCGACCAGTTGAATCCGCGAGCCGTCGTAGTCGACCGGCGTGTCGATACCGTTGACGGTCACTTGGTCTACTGCCGCACCGATGAAGTCCACCCAGGTCGCAGCCGTGGTCGCGTCGAATTCGATGGTCGTCACGGTCTCGAAGGTGTCGAGGTCCGCGTCCTCTGCGCGCAGGAGATCGAGGTGAACGCGATACTTCACCCCGTCGATGTGGCGCGATCGCCTGCGAGTTTCGGTCCGGGTCAGATTCGCGGTGCTCACCGAACCAACCCTAGGCGATCGGTTTTCACAGGGTCGGCGCGGTGAAGTAGTGGTTTCCGAGAGGGTCGACGATATGCAGGACTCCTTCCGGGAGTAATTCGGTGCGCCAGAGCTTTCGCGTTTTGAGGTTGTGGTGGAGCCGACAGCGCGGGCCGATGTTCGTCCGGATCGTCCAACCCCCTCGCTCCGGATTCTGCCGATCGAATTCGACGATGTGGTCGAGGTCGCACCGTTCCGAAGGCACGTTGCAGCCAGGATGCAGGCAGTACGGATGTTCGGCGCGAACCTGCGTGGCAAGGGCTCTGCTCGGCGCATAGGTCAGTGCCCCCGGCGGCGGAATCGTCATGCCTCCGTGGCCGTCGGGGTGTAGGGCGTGGACGCCGCGCGGGTTGTTCTCGACGATGGCACGCCAGCGTTCGATCAACGTCCCTCCGCCGGGTCTCGATCGAGTCGCTGTATCGGGTGGCGGTGCGTCGGGTGCTGGTGAGACGGGTGGTGGTGTGTCGGGTGGCAGCGGGCCCGTCAGTGCCCTGCCCAGTGGCTCCCTCGTCGGGTGCTCGGACCCCGGCCGTGCGGAACCCGAACCCTCGGTGGCTGTTTCACCGGTGGCGTCGGCATTCGCATCCGAACGGTCGGGCATTGCTGCCACCGGCTCACCGTGTTCGGGAGTTTCGGCATCCGCGACGTCACCCCAAGAGGTCAGGCACGTCGAGCACCCGCACAGCAGTGTCTCGCCGCGCATCAGCGCGGTCTGTGCGTCGCCCCGTCGTTGATCGTCCGAACGTGGATCCTCGGGGTGCAAACGGGAGACTTCGGCGTCGATACGCGAAAGCTGTTCGTCGGCTTCGCCATCGGTCATCACCGTGGTGAGGCTCGACAGCCCTCGTGCCCGTCGCCGAACCCGGACGCGCTTCTCGGTTCGCGCGGCACGTGTGCGTACTGCGCGGTCCCACTCGGCATCGGTCTCGACGAGCAGTCGGTCGATCTCGCGACCCAGGGGGCCCGGTGCCATCTCTCCGGCAGCTTTGAGTACCTCGGCTTCGATGGCGACTACTGTCTCCGGACGCGCATGAAGCAGACGGTCGTGGATCGTTTTGACTCGCTCTTTGTCGAGCGATCCGTTGATGAAACTGTTCCGTACGAGGGGACGTAGCTGACGCCACATCTGAAGCTTGTTGTGAATGGCGGCGAAGGTGGACGACGTTGCCGCGGCCAGCTCGCAGATCGCCGAGCTGTAGAGATCCTTCTCGGTCACTCCTGTGTCCCACGGCGAGGCGCATGCCGTTCGGCCGCGAACGTAGTGGTCCATGAGCGCCAGTTCCGATGCGGCAGCGGCGTTTATCGTCCGGCGCGCACCGAGGACGTCGGCGAGTGCAGAGTGATCGTCCGCCATCCACGTCGACTCACGTAGCCCCATGTCACCCCCCAGCGACGAAGGGCCGAACACGTATTCGACCCGTTGCCGAGAAGTGTAGAACCGGGCACCGACAAGTTTTGGTGCCGATGCAGGACGGTGTGTCTTCGCAGTGACGAACCCGTCGAGCAGCTACGCCGCTACGCTCGTCATCACGTGCAGGGCAAGCCCGGAGGCGGCGCAATGAATACCTTTCAGAAGTCGGCAGCAGCGTTCAACAAGGTTTTTGTGGTCGTCATGAAGGCACCGGTGCTCGACAGGGTTCTCGGACGGTCGATGGGGATTCTGACCTATACCGGCCGCAAGTCCGGCAAGGAGTTCTCACTGCCGGTGGCCTTCAAGCGAACAGGCAATCACGTGAAAGTTGTCGTGGCCGTGCCGGACAAGAAGAATTGGTGGCGAAATTTCGAGAACGACGGCGGACGGGTCGATGTCGACCTCGGCGGCGTCCATCATGCCGGCCTTGCCGTGGCGACTCGCGACGATCGTGGGCGAGTAACTGTCGACATCGACTTGGAGCGCTGAGTACGTCGTAGC
This sequence comes from Rhodococcus sp. 05-2254-6, assembly GCF_002258565.1. Lineage (NCBI taxonomy): Bacteria > Bacillati > Actinomycetota > Actinomycetes > Mycobacteriales > Nocardiaceae > Rhodococcus > Rhodococcus sp. 05-2254-6. The sequence continues at coordinate 38,583 of NZ_NOZF01000175.1, read as the reverse complement.
CGTCGGGCGCTGACGAACCCTACGATGGCGCCATGAACTTTTTGATTCGGCTCGTGATCAATGCCGTTGCAATCTGGGTTGCCAAGGAATTCGTGGATGGCATCACTGTCACCAGCTCGGGGCGCGGCGATGGGTGGGACATCGTGGTCCTGCTCGGTATCGCGGCCGTGTTGACGGTCGTCAATGCGTTCATCAAACCGCTGGTGCAGCTCATGTCGCTGCCGCTGCTGATTCTGACGCTCGGGTTGTTCACTCTTGTGATCAACGCGTTGATGCTGTTGTTGACGGGTTGGTTGTCGTCGCAGACCGGCTACGGCCTCGAGATCGTCGGGTTCGCCGCGGCGTTCTGGGGCGCGATCATCATCTCGATCGTGAACTTTCTGCTGGGCGCGTTCGTTCCCGACAAGCGCTAGGCGAAGGCCAACGCCACGCCGGTGCTCGCTCCCCAGACGAGCATCGCCAGGCCCGAATCGCGCAGTGCCGGAATCAGTTCGAATCCGTGAGCGCCCTTGCGTACCGGGGAGTTGGCACGTGCGGCGAAAGGCAGCGCGAGCAGGCCGACCAGTGCCCATGGAGTGCGGGCGATCAGTGCCACCGTCATCGCGAACGGCACCACCAATAGCGCGAGATGCAAATAGCGAGTGCGCATGTCACCCAATCGCACTGCCAGCGTGAGCTTTCCGGATTCGGTGTCGGTGGGGATGTCGCGAAGGTTGTTGGCGACGAGTACTGCGCTGGAGAACGAGCCGACGGCCACTGCAGCCAACACACCTGCCCAATCGATCTGCTCGGCCTGTACGAACTGGGTGCCCAGTACCGCAACGAGACCGAAGAACACGAACACGGCTATCTCGCCGAAACCGCTGTATCCGTACGGCTTCGAGCCGCCGGTGTAGTACCAGGCACCGGCGATGCAGACGAGTCCGACGATGACCAGCCACCAGGCGCTGGTCGCTGCCAGAACCAATCCGGCCACGGCACCCACTGTGAAGCAACCGATGGCGGCCTTCTTGACGGCACCGGCGGACGCGGCCTTCGAGCCGACCAGTCTCAGTGGCCCGACTCGGTCGTCGTCGGTGCCCCGAATTCCGTCGGAGTAATCGTTGGCGAAGTTCACGCCCACGATCAGCGCCAACGAGACGACCAACGCCAGCAGCGCCTTCCACCACACTCCTCCGTCCAGCGACGCGGCCGCGCCAGTGCCGACGAGGACGGGGGCGATCGCATTCGGGAGTGTGCGCGGTCGCGCACCTTCGATCCATTGCGCTGTGGTGGCCATGAGCGACGATCTTTCCGTATCTGTCCGACGGGTGAGAACGCGGCCGGTCAGAACGGCAGGCGTGGCAATACCGGCAACGGGATGACGGGCATCTGGACACCGGGAATCTGTGGCAGGGGCACCGTGGGTGCGGGCGGAGGTGCCGGCGGGTAGTAGTGCGGCTGCTGGTACTGCACGTAGGGCGCGGAATTTGCGGCGGCCGGCGCCGGTGCGGTGGTTGTCGGTGGGGGAGGAGGGATGTCGGGAAGCGGTGCCGGCGTGGTCGTCGTCGTGCTGGTGCTCGACGGTCTGGTGGATTGCGACACTGATTCACCGACGCTCGACGGGGTGCTCAGCGGTTGACCCTCGTCGCTGGATCCGAGAGCCGTGAACAGTCCGATGGCGGCAATGACGCCGGCGATCGGAAGTGCGATCATGCCGAGTCGCGCCAGGGCTGGACGGTGCGAGACGAGGGGCGGCACGTGGGTGGCGTCGACGTGGGCGGCGTGTACCGCGGCACCGCCGGCGACGACGAGCTCGGGCCGGTCCGGGACGATGACCGGTAGCTGCAGGAAGCGTTCGAGGGTGGCGCGGACCAGCGGAATGTTGGACGTTCCGCCGATCGCGACGACGGCGTCGGGGTAGAACTCGGCCTCGCGGCCGAGTCGGCGCACTGTCTCGGCGGCCTGCTCGGTGGAGCGCGCGATGGACAACTCGAAGATGTGCCGCTCGAGGAGGATGTGCTCGCCGTCGGGGGTGCTGGTGGTCAGGTGCGAGGACAGCGCTTCCTTTATCCCGCGGCAGAAGGCCGTCAGCGCACTGTCCTCGTCCGGAGATTGGGGCGGACGCACTATGCCGAGTCCGAGTATGTGTTCTCGGACCACCGCGTCGAAGGAGGCACCGCTCATGGCGGTGGTCCGCGCGGAACCGTAGGAGCGGCCGGATTCGACGTCCACGATGTCGACGTCGACACCGGTCTCGCCCGCGTCGAACAGCGCGATGGTCCGGTGGTGGGAGGGGAGCCCTGGGCGCAGGTACTCCATGGCCGCGCCGGTCTTGTCGATGAGGTGGACGTCGGAGACGTACTCCTCGGCCAGTGCGTCGGCGATCTGGGTGCGTTCCTCGGGGGTGCGATAGGCGACGCCGAGAGATTGGGGCGCGTCCGGACTGTCGACGATGCCGCGGACGACGCGCGCGACGTCGGATGCCGTGGGGGAGAACTGCCAGTCGTCGAACGGGGTGCCGTCGGTCCATGCACCGTCTTCGGTGGTCCGCGCCGTGCGAATGCCGCACGTGCCCAGGGACACACCCACTGACGAACGCATCGCTTCTCCGGCCTCTCCATTTCGATGACGGTGTTCTGGTCTGAAGAACTCGCCCTCATGACAGGCGACGTGGACACTGTACCGTCTCGCGGTTTGATTAGAGGCTCGAAACAATCCGATGGTCAGCTCTATGGAGTTGCATCATCGATCTACGATCTGGTTGCCGTCGCGCTTGCGTCCGCCGTTCGGCCAGTTCAGAGCGGGAGTGAGGTCTCCGTGAGGCCGACGCCGCCCGTGCCGCGCAGCTTTCGGAACCATTCGGTACCGAAGGTGGAGGCGAGGTCCTCGACGGACATCTGCAGAAACGGTCCGAAGTCACCGACCTGTGTTTCGTGGGCCTCCATTGCACCCCGCTTCGCGTCCATGACGCTGGAGACGTCGACCACCGTCGTGATCTCGGTTTCCGGCAGACCGAACGTGTCCATGTCCGGCGGTGATGCCTCCTCGCCCCAGTGCGGATTGGCCTCCATCAGTCGGCGCATGTGGTCGCGGTTGGTGGTGGTTTCGTAGACGAATCGAGTGTCGGCGATCTCGGTGGCGCGCTTGCCGACGACGTGAACCTGGATGTGGTCGGGGTGCCCGTAACCACCGTTCGGGTCGTAGATCGTCACGACGTCCGCCTGCTCTTCGAGCAGTACCTCGGCCAATCGCTGTGCTGCGGTGTCGACGTCGACGTTGCAGAAGGCGTCCGGGTTCGCATTCTCCGGAGTACCGGCCATTCCGGAGTCGGCGTAGTGCAGCCGCACGACGCGGGAGACTCCGAGAACGGCTGCCGAACGATCCAGCTCGACGCGTCTGCGCTCGGCCAGTGTCTCACCGGCGGTGAGGATGCCGTCTGGAAACTCACCGAGGGCACCGTCGGTCGCGGTGACCAGGACGACGCGGTGGCCGGCATCGGCGGCGAGCCGCATGACTCCGCCGGTGCCGAATACTTCGTCGTCGGGATGTGCGTGGAAGCAGACCAGAACACTCATGCGGTGAATGCTTGCATGTCGAAGAGGGTGCAGCCCAGTCGGCGGGCAAATACGATCTGCGGATGACCACACAGCGGTCGGCCGTGATTCGTTCGTATTGGCAGGACTCACGAGCGGATCGGTACTGCCGTGCACTGCATCCCGTCGGGATCTTCTTCGCTCTGGTGTTCTTCGCGCTGTCGATGACTCCGTCGCTGCTGCCCAGGGTCTGGTATCTGCAGGCGGTGGCCACCGGAATCAGCGTCGCGATCGGATACGGCGTGGGCTGCCTGATCGCGTGGGTGGTTCGAATCTGCGGAGTGTCGCCGGACTGGTCGGAGCAGTGGCGTCGACGCGGGTGGTGGGCGCTGGCCGTGGCCGCGGTGGTGGTGATCCCGCTGTTCCTGATCCTGGGATCGTGGTGGCAGCAGATCGTCCGCAAGCTCGTCGGTGTGGAGGATCCCGGGAGGCCGCTGTACATCGCGGTGCTGGTGGTCTCGCTGGTGGTTGCCGTGGGAGTGCTCGCCTTGGGTCGTCTGCTGCGGCGAGCCACCCGTGCGTTGACGCGATGGGGCAAGCAGTACGTGCCGAGGCCGGTCGCGAGGATCGCGAGCGTGATCGTCGTAGCCCTGCTGGTGGTGTTCGCCGTCAACGGCGCGCTGATTCGCGGCATCGTGGCGGTCGCGGAGAGATCGGCCTCCACTGCGGACCGCGGCAACCACGAGGGCGTCGAGAAGCCCACCGCGGCCGAACTGTCGGGTTCGGACGCCTCGAACGAGGAGTGGGATTCCCTGGGGCAGGAGGGTCGACGCTTCGTCGTGTCCGGGGTATCGCCGGACGAGATCAGTGAGTTCACCGGAAGGCCTGCGGTGCAACCGATCCGTGCCTACGCGGGCGTGGAGTCCGCGGACACCGTCGAAGGCGTCGCCCAGCGGGTGGTGGCAGAGCTCGAACGTACCGGCGCATTTTCTCGCGCTGTGCTCGGTGTCGCGACGACCACCGGGCGCGGGTGGGTGAACGAGAACGTCGCTCGCCCTCTGGAATACCTGTACGACGGTAACTCGGCGATCGCGTCGATGCAGTACTCGTTCCTGCCGAGCCCGATGGCATTTCTCGCCGATCGCCAGACTCCCCAGGATGCCGGACGGGCCCTCTTCGAGGCGGTATACGAGGTGTGGAGCGAACTCCCCGAGGATTCGCGACCGAAGCTGGTGTTGTTCGGCGAGAGCCTCGGTGCCTACGGCGGACAGGATGCGTTCAGCGGCGCGCAGGACATTATCGCGCGCATCGACGGTGCCCTGTGGGTCGGCAACCCGAACTTCACCCCGCAGTGGGCCCGCATCACTGGTGGGCGCGACGCCGGATCCCGCGAGATCCTGCCTGTCATCGACGGCGGCGAGCACGTTCGTTTCGCCAGCTCGTCCGGTGACCTCGACATCGGCGGGCAATGGGAAGAGCCCCGAATCGTGTACTGGCAGCACGCATCCGACCCCATCGTGTGGTGGTCGCCGGATCTGATCCTGAACCGGCCCGACTGGCTACGAGAACCCCGCGGCGCCGACGTCGATCCCGGAGTGCAGTGGTTCCCGTTCGTGACCTTCTGGCAGTTGACGTTCGATCAGGTCTTCTCCACGAACGTCGACGACGGCCACGGCCACAGCTACGGAGCCGACGCGGTGAACATGTGGGCTGACATCCTCGAGCCTGCCAACTGGTCCGACGCGGACGTCGAGCGGTTGTACGAGAAATTGGCGGGCTGAGGCGTCGGCTGCTCGGTCGTTCGCCCACCCACCACCGGCGCAAATGCGCGCGCGTTTGCCGAACGCGCGCAGGTTCGCTACCTGCTGGCCGACGACTTCGCGTGCACCTGACGAACGCGCGCGCGTTCGTGCGTGAGGTATTCGTGCGTGAGGCGTTCGTGCGTGAGACAGTGCAGCAATGCCGCCTGCCTCTGCCGGTCGACCCAGCGTTGACAAAGATCTGTCGACAGTTCTCGCGCTGGAACGAGAGCTGCAGACTGCGGAGTGTCGACGCGATCGCGAGAGGCTTGCCCTCCTGCTCGCCGACGACTTCACCGAAGTCGGAGCCTCGGGAACGGTGTGGGACAAGTCGTCGATACTCGACTTGCTCGGCAGCGAAAGCCCCGTCGAGATCGAGGTGATCGAACCGATCGGGCGGGTGATCGGTGCAGATTGTGTACTGCTGCAGTGGATTTCGAGAACATCCGATGCGCGAGCTCGCAGAACCTCGCTGTGGCGACGCACGAACACCGGTTGGGAATTGGTGCACCATCAAGGCACGCCGCTCGAGTGACCACCACCGGCGCAAATGCGCGCGCGTTTGCCGAACGCGCGCAGTGTCGCCACCTGTCCGCTGACCAGTCCGCGCGCACCTGACAAACGCGCGCGCATTTGCGCTCAATCCGGAACCGCTGCGCTCAATCCGGAACCGCTGCGCTCAATCCGGAACCGCTGCGCTCAATCCGGAACCGCTGCGCACGATCCGGGCCGCAGTGCTCAACTCGAGACCGCTGCGCTCGGGCGAAATCCCCAGTCGCTCAGCGTTGTTCGAGCACCGTTCGCAGTTTCGCCCGATTCAGTTTTCCCGGCCCTCGTGTCGGCAGTGAGTCGAGGAGGAACAATTCTCGGGGTGCCGCGGTGATGTCCAGTGAAGCGGCGACGTGGGAGCGCAAGTCCGCCAATGTCACCGGGGCGCGGGCCACTACCGCGACCACCACTTTCTGGCCCAGGCGCTCGTCGGGCAGTCCCACGACGGCGCATTCGAGCACCGCGGGGTGGGTGGCCAGCGCAGCCTCGACGACCTGCGGCACGACGGTCAATCCTCCGGTCGAGATTGCCTCGTCGAGTCGCCCCGAGATGCTCAGAACGCCGTCGACGATGGTTCCGGCGTCGTCGGTGCGGAACCATCCCGGTTCGGCGAAGGCCGGGTGGTCGGGCAGTCCGCGGTATCCCGAGGCCAAGGTTTTTCCACCCAACACGACCCTGCCGTCGTCGATACGAATCACTGTGTTGCGCAGTGCAACTCCGTCGTACACGCAGCCGCCGGCCGTTTCGCTCATTCCGTAGGTCCGCACCGATCGGATTCCCGCGTCGTGTGCCTTCTGTCGCAACGGAATCGGTGTTGCCGCCCCGCCCAACAACACAGCATCGAGCGAGGCCAACGCAGCCACGGCCTCGGGGATCTCGAATGCCTTCACCAACTGCCCTGGAACCAGCGACGTGTAGCGCAGGGGCCCCGACATCCGGCCGATCGCGTCGATCAGAGCGGTGGGATCGAAACCTCTCGACACGTCCATGATGACGGGCGAGGTTCCGGCGAGCACACTGCGCAGCAGCACCTGCATTCCGGCGATGTGGTGTGCGGGCAACGCCAGCAACCACGACCCCGGTCCGCCGAGTCGCTCCTCGGTGGCCGTTGCCGAGGCCACCAGCGCAGCGGCCGACAGCATCGCTCCCTTGGGAATGCCCGTCGTTCCGGAGGTCGCGACGACCAGCGCGACGCCGTCGTCGATGGGTGTTCCCGGTGCCAAGGCGTCGTGCAGGCGCTCGGTCTCACGCGGATCGTCGGCCGGCACGGGAAGCAGGGCCGGGCCGTCGCCGGCGAGCATGCGGCTCAGCCGCGGCATGATGTTCGCCGCTGCCGGTCCCGACGGAATGGATACGCTCTCGAGCACGGACTCGAGGCTAGTCGCCGGGCTCGAACCAGGACGGGCGCACCTGTCGGCCCGGCGGTTGTCACCCGACGTCGAGTTGCTGTGGAACAGTGGAACATCGTGAAGGGATCGGGCATGGACGACGCGGTGTGGGCAGCTCTGTCGTACTTCGATTCCGTCGATCCCGCGCTCGCCGCCGATGCGCGCCTGGGGTGGGACGGTCTGGTCGAGGTGTCTCCGCCCGCGGGTCCGACGCAACATTCCGTGCAGACCTACCTGTGGGTGTATCTGCGCCACGCGGCCGAGGGGCCCGAGCGTGCGGTCGATATCGCCCGTGCGCTCGGCGACCTACTCGACCGCCTCGGACGCGTCGGATACGCGGAGATCGCTCGGAGTGCCGTCACCGAGGAGCTCGTGCGAATCGCCGACGATGCCGTGTGGTTGCAGCACTACCGCGCTGCCACCGAACAATCGGGTATCGGTGCCGTCGATACCGATCTCGTCACTTGGCAGGACGCTCCGACCGGCGTCGAGCGGGCCATCGTCGAGAAGATCGGCGAGACGTTGGAAGTTGCGACCATCGCCGGTGAGTTCGAGCCGTCCAAGCCCGGTGGGCGACCGCTCGGCACCAACGCGCAGGCCATGCGCCGACGCGGCGTCACCGATGCTGTGCTGACGTCCGATCGAGGTAAGGACGACTCCGAGGCCGTCCTGCTCGAGCAGCTTCTCGACCACCGGATCGACCTGTGGAGCAACTACAGCGCACCGAGGGCCGAGCTCTATCTGGGGCTGCGCGAGACGCTGCACGAGGCCGCCCAGCCCGTGTACGGCTGCGTGCGCAGGCTGGAAAGCTTCATCGGATGCATCGGCGACGGTGTCGGATTGACCGACGCCGGGTATCTGCCGGACGAGCTGGTGGCGACCATTGCGACCACGGTGTTTCCTCCGGCCGAACGTCCCCTGCACATCGGCCGCGAACTCGACACGGAGAAAGTACTGACTGTCCGACGCCTCCTGATGAGGGTGCGTCTGCTGCGTCGTTCCGCCGGGCGGTTGGTACCGACGGCACGTACACGGCAGCTCAGCTCCGACGGGCTCTGGCGCGTGCTCACCGCAGGCATCGTCGGCACCGAATATCACCCGGACACGATTGCCGCGGAGGTGGTTCTGGCACGGATGATCGTCGGTCACGAGGTGACCGACGTGGACGCGACAGCAGACGACCTCGCGCGTCTGCTGCGAGCCGAAGGGTGGACCCATTCCGGTGAGGAGCCCGCTGCCGAGCACGCCGAGCCGCTGGCGCGGACCCTGATCGCCGAACTGGGTGCCCTCGGAGCGTTCGAGCCGACGGAACCGGGCGCGTCGGGACCGGGTGTTTCGGGACCGGAGCCGTCCGGTTCGGTGGCGACCGAGGAAGGCAAGCGACTCGCCGCAGCGGTGCTGCGGCATCGGCTGCTGCACACGCGCTATCCGTCGTTGTAACCGCTCCAGGTTGGGCTATCGGTCGAAACTGCAGATCCGGCACGGTTAAACTCGCCTGGATCCGGTTCCAGAACGGGCCCGGCTGGTCGTTGCGAGGTGATGCCGGTGGACGGTGAGGTCGCGGACCCCGCGCGCTCCCAGTCTCGCCGGCAGAGCGACTCCGCCCGTCGCTACCTCGATTTCGAGGCGACGACGCCTGCTCTGCGATCGACGGTCGAATTCGCCGCACGCAGCGTCGGATTCGCCATCGCACAGCTCAACGTGCTCGACGAAGACACTCAGTACACGCTGGTCAACATCGGTGGACCGCCGGTGTCCACCGTCGTGCGAGCCGACACCCTGTGCGACGACGTGGTGCGTTCCGGCGAACCTTCAGTCGTGGCGCACGGTCGCGTGCACGCCACCACTCGGCAGCGCGCCATTCTCGACGAGAACGGCATCGCGTCGTACGCGTCGGTTCCGCTGCGCGGGCGAGAGGGCCTGGTCATCGGCACCCTCTGCCTGCTCGATCGCACGCCCCGTCCGCTCTCCGGTGAGCAGATGCAGGAACTCGAACAGTTCGCGTCGGTGCTCGAGGAGCAGCTCGATCTGCATCGCCGCGTCGGATCCGGCGTCATCCGGCTGGGCAGCGACAACGACATCGCCGACTCCATCGCCGACGGTCACATCGTGCCCTGGTTCCAATCGATCGTGGACTTGCGCACCGAGGAGATCGTCGGCTTCGAGGCATTGGCGCGGTGGCACCACCCCACCAGGGGGATGGTGGTGCCGGCGGATTTCGTACCGTTCGCCGAGGCCAGCGAACTGATCATCGACATCGACCTCAGCGTGCTCACTCAGGCCGCTGCCGAAATGAAGAAGTGGCACGTCCATCGTCCGGACCTGCGACTGACCGTCAACATTTCCGGACGCCACCTCGCCCATCCCGACGGCGTCAGTCAGCTGCAGCGTGCCATCGCGTCCTCCGGGGTGTCGCCGTCGTCGATCTCGCTCGAGCTCACCGAGACCACTGCCGTGACGCCGGGGCCACTGCTGCGCAGGCATATCGACGACGTGCACCGGCTCGGCTTCCGGGTGTTGCTCGACGATTTCGGCTCGGGCTGGTCTTCGCTCGAACGACTGGTGACGCTGCAGCCCGACGGCATCAAGATCGACGGGCATCTGACGAGGTTCGTCGACACCGTGGCCGGACGTGCCATGATCAGGTCGTTGGCCGGAGTGGCAAAGGATCTCGATCTGACGATGATCGTCGAAGGCATCGAAAGTCGCGAACAAGCCGATGCGGCCCTCGAACTCGGTTGCACGTTGGCGCAGGGATATCTGTGGTCGCGGCCGCAGTCGGCAACGGCAGTGCTTCGCACGATCGCCGACGGCGTGAAAGACCGCTAGCGGTTGTCCTTACGCAACGGGTGATCCTGTGGAATCTGCACCAGCACGATGGGAATCCCGTCCGGATCCTCGATCCACATCTCGACCAGACCCCACGGCTCGGTTCGCGCCTCACGGACGATCTCGATGCCGCCTGCGGTCAATTCCTCTGTAGCAGAACCGATATCGCGTACCTGCAGCCACAGGGCACCGGAGAACGACCCCGATTCGTCACCGCGATGGTGCGCTGCGACCTCGATCAGTCCTTGCCCCGCGAAGAACACCGTCCCGCCGGGGTATTCACGACACACCGCCAACGACAGACCGTCACGGTAGAACGCGAGAGTCCTCTCGTAGTCGACGGGTCGCAGAATTGTCCGAGAAGCGAGGATGTCCACCCCGCATGGATACCACGGTCACCCGAGGTGGTTCCGCAGGCTCGACTCTCACAGTTCGGTCGTCGCGATTCGGTTACCGCCGGCAGCCTTCGCCTCGTACATCATCGAATCCGCCATCCGCGTTGCCCGTGTCACGACGTCGATGTTCTGATCCCACACCGGTGAACCCGCGTGCACGATCGCAGCCCCCACGCTGACCGTCACCGCAATCGGATCCTCGGGATCGCGCAGTGCCCGGCGCACCCCGTGGACCAGTGCATCGATGTGCAGTCGTGACGTCGAGACGACGGCGAGGTACTCCTCCCCGCCGGTGCGTGCGACCACACCGTATTCGCCCAGATGTGCGCGTAGACGTTGGGCGACGCGCACGATGACCGCGTCGCCTTCCTCGTGCCCGTACAGATCGTTCACCGATTTGAACCGGTCGATGTCGATCATCACCGCCGCGGAGCACTGATCCTTCTCTCGGCCGCGTGGCCACACATCGTCGATGGCAGCGTCGAGACCGCGACGATTGGCCAGGCCGGTCAACGGATCGAGCAACGAACGACGCGCATCGTCGGTCAACATGGTGATCAACAGATGCGAGACGAGCGGAACTGCGGCGATCGTGAGCAGCACGACGTTCGTCCGGAAGATCAGTGATGCGATGTCCACCTCCCCGCGGGAGTACGTCGCTGCGGCGGTAACGAGAGTGCATGTCACCGCGAACACCAGGTGCGCCAGCAGCCAGCGGGGGCTGAGGCAGAACGTGCAGAACGTCCCGATCACGGCGAACAGCGTGCACGTCAGCAGGGCGTCCGTGAGCGGGTTGATCCACAGCGTCGACGCCGTCCCCAGATCGGCGAAGACCGCAAAAGCCACCACCCCGAGCCGGCCGGGAAACGGTCTGGTGATCCAGGCCGTGCTGACGGCCACGACCATGACGATCAGAGCCGATTTCCAGGCGATGGCGAGCGGGCTGCGTGTGGTGTCCTCGGAGAACAACGACACCACCGCCAGCACACCGAAATTGAGCGTCAGGCATGCCAACACCCACCGGATGATTCTTCCGGCGGGCCGGGAGTTCTGGAAGTCCGCCATCCAGCGATAGTCGTAGGGCTGGGTGAACCAGGCTCGCAGAGCGCCCGCAGCACTGTGGTGGTTTCGGCGGTTCGACGTCGAAATCACCGGTAGGTCAGAAGTATCGGGGGAACGGCGACCAGTCGGGCTCGCGCTTGTCGAGGAACGCGTCGCGACCCTCCACGGCCTCGTCGGTCATGTAGGCCAGGCGGGTGGCTTCACCGGCGAACAGTTGCTGACCCACCAGGCCGTCGTCCTGCAAATTGAAGGCGTACTTCAGCATTCGTTGTGCCTGAGGTGATTTCGCGTTGATCTTCGCAGCCCACTCGATTGCCGTGTTCTCTAGCTCTGCGTGATCGACCACCTTGTTCACTGCGCCCATACGGTGCATCTCCTCGGCCGAGTACGTCTCGCCGAGAAAGAATATCTCCCGGGCGAACTTCTGACCGACCATCTTGGCCAAATACGCACTGCCGTAACCACCGTCGAAGCTGCCGACGTCCGCGTCGGTCTGCTTGAACCGGGCATGCTCGCGGCTCGCGAGGGTCAGATCGCACACCACGTGCAGGCTGTGGCCGCCGCCCGCTGCCCAGCCGTTGACCAAGCAGATGACCACCTTGGGCATGAAGCGGATGAGGCGCTGCACCTCGAGGATGTGCAGGCGCCCGGCGCGGGCCTTGTCGACGGTGTCGGCGGTCTCTCCGTCTGCGTACTGGTAGCCGCTGCGTCCGCGAATGCGCTGGTCACCGCCGGAGCAGAAGGCCCATCCGCCGTCCTTGCTGCTCGGCCCGTTGCCGGTGAGTAGAACGGTCCCCACATCGGAGCTCACCCGAGCATGTTCGAGCGCTCGGTAGAGCTCGTCGACGGTGTGCGGCCGAAACGCGTTGCGAATCTCGGGACGATCGAACGCGACCCGGACGGTCGCGTCGGACACGTGCCGGTGATACGTGATGTCGGTCAGGTCCTCGAAGCCGGGAACGGGACGCCACAGTGCTGGGGTGAAGGTCACGGGCGTCAGCTTAGTGCGGGCCGACGCCGGATCAGGGCTGGGTCCGTGCCGACCGGTCGGTGCAGCTAGCGTGCAGTCATGACCGACCCGATCGAACTGGACCGCGATTACGACCACCACGGAGGCTTCCCGCGTTTCGTGCCTGCGAAGGTGGGCCCGGAGTACGGGCAGCTGCTCGAAGCGCTGCGCACGGTGCAGGACCTCGCGGTATCGACCTCGTTGCCGGCCGAGGTCACCCAGGCGGCGGCAGACAAAGCCCGTGAACTGATCGAGCTGCTGACCCCGCACGTGGTGGCCGAGGGCCGCCAGACCGCCGGGCGCGTTCCGCGTCTGCCGGGTCGAGGCTCGCTGCTGTTGATGCCGTGGATCATCGAGAAGATCGACGCCGACGGCGTCCGCAGTCGGGGCATGTTCCGTCGTTTCCATCTCGGGGGAAACTCCGCAGCGCACGGCGGCACCCTGCCGCTGCTGTTCGACGACCTCTTCGGCCTCATCCAGCACGCCTACGGCAGGCCCATCAGCCGGACGGCGTATCTGCACATCAACTACCGCAAGGTGACGCCGCTCGATACCGAGCTGGTCGTCGAGGGTGCGGTGGATCGGGTCGAGGGACGCAAGACGTTCATCAACGCTCGGCTGACCGATCTGGACGGCAACCTGCTGGCCGACTGCGAGGCGTTGATGGTGCAGTTGCTCCCGGGGCAGCAATGATTCCCCCGATCGGCGATGTGCTCGACGGTGCACACGTGCTCTCGCTGCCGATGCGCACCAAGTTCCGTGGCATCACCACCCGTGAGGTGATGTTGATGCGCGGGCCCGCCGGTTGGGGTGAATTCTCACCGTTTCCCGAGTACGACGACGCGGAATCGGCCCCGTGGTTGGCGTCGGCGATCGAAGCCGCGTGGGACGGCCCGCCGAGTCCGCTGCGCCGACGCATCCCGGTGAACGCGACGGTCCCGGCGGTAGCGGCCTCGGACGTGGCGTCGGTGCTGAGCCGGTTCCCCGGGGCCGAGACGGCGAAGGTCAAGGTAGCCGAGAAGGGGCAGACCCTCGCCGACGACGTCGCACGGGTGCGCGCGGTGCGCGAGCTGGTTCCGCGGGTACGGGTCGACGCCAACGGGGGTTGGAGCGTCGACGAGGCGGTTGCGGCTCTCGCCGCCCTGACCGCCGACGGTCCACTCGAGTACGCCGAGCAACCGTGCGCGTCGGTGCCGGAGTTGGTCGAAGTGAGGCGTCGGGTGCGCGGGGTGCGGATCGCTGCCGACGAGAGCATTCGCCGGGCCGAGGATCCGATGAAGGTCGTCCGCGCAGGCGGAGCCGACGTCGCGGTGCTCAAGGTCGCTCCGCTCGGTGGAATGCGGGCGCTGCTCGAGCTCGCAGGCGAACTGGGGGAGTACGGCGTGCCGGTGGTGGTGTCGAGTGCGCTCGATTCGGCCGTCGGTATCTCGGCCGGTTTGGCCGCAGCTGCTGCGCTGCCACATCTCGAATTCGCCTGCGGTCTGGGGACGGGCGCACTGTTCGTTCGAGACGTCGCAGCCGCACCCGAGGTGATCGACGGAACGTATCCGGTCGGCAGCCTCGAACCCGACGCCGAGGCCCTGATCGAGCTCGATGCGGACGCTGATCGCACGCAGTGGTGGATCGATCGAGTTCGGCGCTGCCACGCGCTTCTGCGGTAGTCTTGCGCCCGGTCCGCGTGGGGCCGCTGACATATCTGGGAGGAACTTCGAAGTGGTTGCTGCACTCAAGGATTCACTGCTCGACGAGTCCAAGGCCGACGCGCTGCGCGCCGATGTCCTGGCTCTGATCGACGCCGAGGTCGCAGACAAGAAGGGTGCGAGCGGGCTCGCGGTCAAGGGGGGATACGGCGCGGTGAAGAAGGTCGGGCCGTCGTACATCGACAACGCGGTCTCGGCTCTGTGGCCCGATTTCGTCGACAAGCTCGACCCGTTCTGGCAGTCGTACAACGCTGCCCCGCAGGGCACGTTCGGTCAGTACCTGGCCGCCAACGGCGACGCCGCATCCGACGCACTGCTCTCGGTCACCGATGCCCGCATCGAGGAAACCGACAAGTCCGTCGTGAAGAAGTTCTACGGCAGCCTGCGTGGCTCGGCGAAGAAGAACGTCACCGAGGCACTGCCTCGGGTGGGTGACCTGGTCGCCAAGCACGCCTGAGCGGCTTCGCCGCATGTGAGTGGAAACTCGTAGCCTGCTACGAGTTTCCGTTCACATGCGCGTAGCGCTCAATCGCTCCCAATCGGCTTCCGTCTGATCCGCGTACAGCTGCGCGAAGCGGCACAGCGCAACCTCGAGGGCATCGGAATCGCCGGTGTAACCCGAGATCATCGACGCGCCACTGGTGCGCGCATGTCCTTTGGCCAGCAGTCGGCCCACCACCCGTGCGTAGTCGACCAGAGCGGGCGCATCGATCGACGACAGGTCGATCGTTCCCTTCATGTTGCGGAATTGGCGCACGTAGTACTGCCTTCCGGCTATGGTCGTCCAGCCCAGCAGCGGATCGCTGACGGTCTGCAGATCCTGCTGATACTCCACGACCCGCTGGCCCTGGTGATCGTGCCAGGCCGATTCGCCGTGCACGTACGGCGCGAGCACCGAGCGTCTGGCCTGCTTGAGCTGCAGGAACACCACGTCGTCCTCGCTGGTGCCCTCCAACAACGCCACGTACGCCCGCAGGCCGACGCTGCCGACGCCGACGACGCGGTGCGCCACGTCGATCAACGTGTATCCACCGAGCACTCGACGCCAGTGCGGGGTGAGGGTGAGCAGGTACTCGTCCAATCCGACGGCGAGGAGTTCCTCGTCCCGCGCCGAGATGCGGGTGGTGATCGGCGGCTCCTCGACGATTCTTCGCTTGCCCTCGTGCTTTTCGGTGAAGCGCGGCAGAACGCGGTCACTGGTGCGTCGACGCGCCTTCTTGGTGGCGCGTTTGATCTCCTTGCGCAGCGACCCCTCGGTGGCGTCGCGCTGCAGTTTCTCGGCCGTCAGGCGCTGGAACGAACGCGACATCAGTGGCTCGTCGGCAAGTCTGGCCACCTCGATTCGGTACGCGGACACGCAGGCGGTGACGGCGTCGCGGCACTGGTCCTCGGTGCGGCCGTTCTGCCGGCCGGCCACCCAGATGCTCGCGGCGAGGCGTCGTAGATCCCATTCCCAGGCTCCCGGGTGGGCCTCGTCGAAGTCGTTGAGGTCGATGACGAGGTCGCGTTCGGGGGAGGCGTAGAAGCCGAAGTTGCCCAGGTGCGCGTCGCCGCTGATGACCGGGTTGATGCCGGTCGACGGCAGCATCGCCACGTCCCGGGCCATGACGATGGCCGTGCCGCGCAGGAATCCGTAAGGGGATTCGACCATCCGCTCGAGGCGCGTCGGGATCAACCATTCGATGCGGCCCTGGTGCGAGTATTCGATCTGCTTGACCGGGTCGGGTCGATCCGCCGGTGGGGTCCAGTCACCCAGGGAGGCGATCGGTACCTTCTCGCGGAGGCGTCGACCCAGTTCGTAGCGTTCGGCGCGGGGGAGAGGACGGGCGCGCAGCGAGGCGAACGATGCGCTGTCGACATCTACCGAGTCGGTGACGACCGTGTGACCTTTTCCCAAGCCGGACATGTGAGATGACACTAATCCGTCCTCGGCCGTGCGGACGACATCGGTGGACCTGAGTGCGTATGGGGTCGCGTCGATTCACTCGGGCCGCCCTCGCCGATAGTGCTGGACGACCTTCGCTCCCATCGGCACTGCGAACAGCATCATGAACACTCGGATCACCTGGGCGGCCACGACGAACGTCACGTTCGCACCGGTCGATGCCGCGATGGCCAACACTGCGTACACCCCACCCGGGGTGGTGGCGAGGTAGCCCTCGTATCCGCTGGTGCCCGTCGCCGAGGCCAACCACAGCCCCAACATCGCGCACCCGACGGTGACGGCGATGATGAGCAGCAACGCGGACGGCAGCACCCGCGAGATGGACTTCAGGCTCGCGACGGTGAACCGCAGACCGGCTTGCCACCCGATCACGATGTACGCCGCCCACAGCAGCAACGTGGGAACACTGGCGTCGAACGAGAACCCGAGAAGGTCGGCGCACGTGGCGACGATCAGTGGGCCCAACAGTGCCGGAGCGGGAAATCGGAGTGCCAGTGCGAGCAGCATTCCCACCCCGCCGCAGACCAGAACGAAGGCCAGGTCCACGTACAGCGGAGCTCCGGAATCGGCGAGCATCGTCGACTGACCGGGTTGTGCGCGAAACACCAGTGTCGCCACCAGCGGCAGGGTGGTGGTGACGAGAACGACCCGCAGGTACTGCACCACCGCCACGACGCGTTCGTCGCCGCCGAGTTCCTGGGCGATGGCCACCAGCCCCGACGCGCCGCCCGCGACCAGTGCCAGCGCACCGGTCAGCGAATCGATGTCCTTGCGCAGTCCCAGCAGCGCGCCCGCAGCGATGGACAACACGAGCGTTCCGACGCATGCCAGCAGCACCGGCAACCAGGCGTCGCCCAGTGAGCTGAGGGTGTCTTGCTGCACCAACGTTCCGATCTCGACACCCAACACCGCCTGAGCCACCATGCCGAGTCGGCGCGGCAGCGGGGCGCGTTCGGTTCCCGTGGTCGGTGCCCAGCCGGCGAGCGCGAAGATCACCGCCACCAGCAGCGCGACGAACAGAGCTGCCGACGGAATTCCCAGAGCATCCGCGCCGACGGTCAGGCCGACCGTGACGAGAATCAGCAGCGACCAGCGAATCAAGAAGGGCGCTCGATCTCACGAACCTCGGGCGGCAACCCCCACTCGGTACGGCCGAGGCGGCTGAGCGGAGCGATGGCGTCGAACTCGGGCAGTCCGTCCTCGGCCAGATATTCGGGACGCACCGACAGGGCGACGACGGTGCCCATGACGACGAAGCAGTTTCCTACCTCGACGACGCGATGCAGTCTCGCCTCGATGGCGATCGGAGCGGCCGCCACGCGCGGTGGTGTGACGACGGTGCTGGGCTCGCTCTCGATCCCGAGCTTCTCGAATTCGCTGACGCCGTGATCGAAGCTCGCCGAGCTGCCGTTGACCTGATCCACCAACGGAGCCGTCGCCAGATTGACGACGAACTCGCCGGTGGCCTCGATGTTGCGCAGACTGTCCTTGCGGCTCACCGAGGTGAACTGCACGACCGGCGGTTCCACCGAGGACACCGTGAAGAAGCTGTACGGCGCGAGGTTCGCCACACCGTCGGCCGAGACGGTGGAGATCCATGCGATCGGCCTGGGGACCACCGACGCGGTCAGTAGCTGGTAGAAGCGGCGGGGGGAGACCTCATCGGGCCGGAAGACTGTACGCACACGTCAATACTGTCAAAGCCCGGTTGCGGCGGCTGACCGACACATCTGACACTCTGGATTCTGTGAATCCGTCCACCGCACAGGCCACCGCAGTCGTCGACGAACTGGCGCGCAGCGGGATCCGAGACGTCGTGTTGTGTCCCGGCTCGCGGAACGCCCCGCTGGCGTTCGCGTTGCAGGAGGCGGATGTCGCCGGTCGCCTGCGGTTGCACATGCGGATCGACGAGCGAACCGCGGGCTTTCTGGCCATCGGCCTGAGTCTGGGCAGTGGTCAGCCCGTTCCTGTGGTGATGACGT
The DNA here is from genome assembly GCF_002258565.1 of Rhodococcus sp. 05-2254-6. NCBI lineage: Bacteria > Bacillati > Actinomycetota > Actinomycetes > Mycobacteriales > Nocardiaceae > Rhodococcus > Rhodococcus sp. 05-2254-6. The sequence continues at coordinate 20,410 of NZ_NOZF01000175.1, read as the reverse complement.
CGGGAACCGCGGTCGCCAATCTGGGGCCTGCGGTTCTCGAAGCGAACTACGCGCGCATCCCGCTGATCGTCATCAGCGCGAACCGCCCGTACGAGATGCTCGGCACCGGCGCGAACCAGACCATCGAGCAGCTCGGTCTGTTCGGATCTCAGGTACGCGCGACGATCAGCCTCGGACTCGCCGAGGAAGGCCCCAAGCAGAACAGTCAGTGGCGCAGCGCCGTCTCCCGCGTCATCGCCGCAGCGCGCGGCGCACGCTCCGGCAACGCCGGTCCGGTGCACTTCGACATCCCACTGCGTGAGCCACTGGTGCCTGCGATCGGCGACCCCGGCGCGCGTCCGGAGGGTCGGCCCGACGGGTTGCCGTGGACCTCGACCACCCAGGCGACACTCGACGTCCCCGTCGAACTGGATCTGACAATCGACACCGTGGTCGTGTCCGGCCATGGCGGTGCCGTGCGTCCGGAGCTGGCCGGGTTGCCGACCGTCGCCGAGCCGACCGCACCCCTGCACGGAATCCCGTTGCATCCCTTGGCTCTTGCGCAGTTGAAGCCGCGCCAGGCCGTCATCACCGGGCGGCCGACCCTGCACAGGCAGGTCTCGGCTCTGCTGGCCGATCCGGCCGTGGACGTCATCGCGCTCACCACCGGTCCGCGCTGGCCCGACGTCTCGGGCAACGTGTTGGCCACCGGTACCCGAGCAGTCACCACCGGTGCGCCCGACCCCGCCTGGATCACCCGCTGCGCCGCGCTCTCCGAGAGAGCCGAACTGGCTGTGCATCAACAACTTCGAGAGCACCCCAAGCCGACGGGACTGCACGTGGCCGACGTGGTCATGTCTGCGCTGCAGCCCGGAGATCAACTGGTGCTCGGAGCGTCCAACCCCGTGCGCGACGCGGCCCTGGTGGCGACTCCGAACCCGGACGTGAAGGTTCTCTCCAACCGCGGCGTGGCCGGTATCGACGGCACCGTCTCGACGGCTATCGGTGCCGCGATGGCCGGAAAGCTGCGCACCGTGGCACTTCTCGGCGATCTGACATTTCTGCACGACGCATCGGGCTTGCTGATCGGCACCGGAGAACCGCGTCCCGAAGACCTGACGATCGTCGTCGCCAACGACGACGGCGGCGGCATCTTCGAGCTCCTCGAACAGGGCGATCCGCAGTACGCGGGGGTGTTCGAGAGAGTGTTCGGTACGCCCCATGGCATGGACCTCGGCGCGATGTGCGGTGCCTACCGCGTGGAGCACCACCTGGTCGACTTGGCCGATCTGGCAACCGAACTCACCGGACATGCCACGGGAATCAGGGTGCTGGAAGTGACGACCGAACGATCGGGACTGCGAGATCTACACGCGGCGATTCGGGCGCGGCTCTAGAAGTCGTTCTTGCCCTGCCGGAACTTCGCTGTGAAGGAGGACCCCGTGACGGGTGCTTTCGAGGTACTGGTGGACGATGATCGCACTCAGCTCGAGGCGTTCGTCGAGGACTACCGGAGGGCGCTCGATGCGACAGTCGATGGTCTCACCGAGGAGCAGGCGCGCGAACGGTTGGTTCCCTCTGCCACAACGCTTCTGGGACTGCTTAAGCATGTGACATGGATGCAGCGAGTGTGGTTCGAGGAATGCATCGGAGGTGGGTCCCGGGCTGCACTCGGCCTGGTTCGCAGTCCCGCGGAGTCTTTCGTCCTGGAGGACGGCGACACCATCGCCGGCGTCGTCTCGGCGCACAGACAGGCGTGCGCAACTGCCCGAACCGTCGTAGCCCCGTTGGCGCTCGATGCCATCGTGACGGGCCATCACACCGGGCCTCGTACCGTGCACTGGGTATATCTGCAGGTGCTCCGGGAATTGGCACATCACTGCGGCCATGCCGACATCCTTCGGGAACAGATCCTCGCGTGAAACCAGAACTCGGTCGACCGAACGAAGGAGCGGACAAGTGAGTAGAACCCTTGACAGTTACGAATCGGCGGCTGATGTGTACGTTCAGCGAACGAGACGCGATTCGACGCGCGCGTGGCAGCCGTTCATCGACGAGTTCGTTGCACAGGTCGATGCCGGCCTGGTGCTCGAACTCGGAAGTGGACCCGGTTGGCACGCAGCCGAGCTCGAGCGCCGTGATCTTCGGGTCGAGCGGAGCGACGGGGCTGCGGCCTTCGTCGACATGATGGAGAGGGACGGCTACTCGGCTCGCACGCTCGACATCATCACCGACGACTTCGGTGGGATGTACGACGGAATCTTTGCCAACGCTGTGCTCCTGCATCTGAATTCGCTTCAGTTCGATGCCATTGTCGCAAAGGCAGCCGCGGCATTGCGTCCCGGCGGGATGCTTGCTTTCACTCTCGAGGAAGGTGACGGCGAGGAATGGAGTAACGAGAAGCTCGATCTTCCGCGCTACTTCAAGTACTGGCGGGAACCGGACGTTCGCACACGCCTCGATCCGAGTGTGTGGGAGTCGGTATCGATTGCATCCGAGATGTCCCGCGGTGGGCAGCAGTGGCTGATGGTTCTCGCCGAGCGAGGGCGAGCGGTGTCCTGAGACAAATAAATCGAGCGATGCATCCATCGTCGAGTCGATCTGCTCCAGTAGCAGTGTGACTGTATCGCTGGATTCGCTGTCCGTTCGCGTTGCCATTGAGGCGGATGCGGCTGAACTGCTTGTCTTGCAACGCTGTTGCTGGGTTCAGGAAGCGTTTCCCAACGACACCCTCGATACCCCACCGCTTCGCGAGACCCTCGACGAGGTGACGTCGAGGATCGACGAATCGAACGTATCGATCGTGTGTGACGGCCATCGGTTTGTCGGTGCTGTTCGGGTTCGGTTGATCGACCGCACCTGGGAAATTGGCGTTCGAGTTGTTCACCGGCGCGCGCAGCAACAAAAACATCGAGTTGTACCGACGAGCCGGCTACCGGATCGTCGACGTTGATGAGACCCCGCTGGACACATCCGCGGCGCGATTGTCATGCGAAAGCCTGTGTCCGGACGGTGGTATCGGAGGTCACGCGTCGGTCCGAAGTTCAGAAAGAGCCTCGGTGAGGTGCGCGCGCCCTGTTGTGGTCAGCTGTACGGCCATCCCGCTGCGGCGGACAAGCCAACGGTTCCGTAGGCACGATTCGAGAATTGCGGCACCGAGTGTCCCAGCGAGATGAAATCGTCGTACGCCGAGAATTGCTGCCGCAACGGATGCTCCACTCGGATTTGCGACCCCGGGGTTTCTCCGCTTCCGAGCCCCGGAGTGGAGCGAAATGTGCACGCTGGGAGCGCCCCTGACCCAGGGCCGCGCGATGGCAGTTCTCCTTGCTGGAGCTACGTCTCGCTAACCCTGTTGCTCTGCAACCCATTCGAGGGTCTGGCCGGTTTCCTGGTCGATCATGTCCTTGATCATCTTGTTGATCAGGTCCTCGATCTTGCCGCCCACGATGGGGATCTTCACGGTCGAGTCACCCTTGACGATCAGTTTCGCGCCGGTCCCATTGGGGCGCAACGACAGGGTGCCGTTCACCTTCGCGGGCAAACCGGTGGTGCCGCCGATCAGTGTCCCCTCGGCTCGGTCGCCCTCGAGCGGCCCCCAGTGATCGGTGCGCGAGACGATCAGCTTTCCCTTGATCACTTTCGTGACGAAGCCGGGGAGTTCGGACGTGCCGACCTCTTCGGAGATGTCGACGGTCAGGCCACCGTCGTCGTGCTTGGTCAGCTCGTACCCGTCGGTCTTCTTCGCTTTGGCGAACCGCGCCATCCACTGGTCCTCGCTGGTGAGTGCTGCGTGCACGTCAGCGGGGGGATTGGACGATTCGACGGTGAACTCGAAGCTGCGCGACATGAGTCCAGACGCTACCCGAGCCGAGTCCCGTCGGCTGCGAAGTAACCTGATCGCTGTGACCGATACCGACAGAGGCAGCCGAACGCTGCACAGGGCCCGGCTGGTCGTGCTGGTGGTCGCCGTCGCGATTTCTGTCCTCGCCGTGTTGCTCGTCATCGGAGCCTGGCGCAACGACGTCACCATCGATTCCGACAAGGGCACCGCCACCGCCGAGGTGCTGTCCGCGGGCAAGCTGCGCTCGGCCGTCAGCTTCATCACCCCCGACGGTGTGACGCACAACCCCCCTCTCGGCGTGCTGTACCCCACCAATCTCGTCGCGGGCCAACGCATCGAGGTCGAGTACTACAAGGCCGACCCGGACGTCGAGTTGGTTCGCGTCGCGGGCCGCGACGCTACCGTCGCGATCGTTCCGGCCGGATCCGTCATCGTCGTCACGTGGCTGATTGCCGGCCCGGTGCTGTTCTGGTTACGTCGCAAGGAGGCCGAGAATGCGTAACGCCAAGCAGTGGGTCATCGCTGCGCTCGCCGCAATCGCCGGGTTCGCGCTGGTGAATTTCGGCAACATTGCGTCCTCGATCGTGGTGATGGTGCTCGCCGTGGTGTTCGTTCTCGTCCTGACGACGCCCGTGCTGTATCCGCGATCTCTGTCCGACGACGCGTCGCGCAATCAGGCAACGGAGAAATCGGTGCCGTTGATCTACTGGCGTCCGGGATGCATCTTCTGCTTGCGGTTGCGGGTCGCGCTGCTGCTGCGCGGAAAGAAGGCCGTGTGGGCGAGCATCCGCCAGGACCCCGCTGCGGCCGCGCGAGTGCGATCGGTGAACGACGGCAACGAGACGGTTCCCACGGTGTTCGCGGGCTCCGAACATCGCACCAACCCGGATCCGTCGTGGGTGCTCGCGCAATTCGTGTGACGTTGGCCCACACGTAACGTTGTCCATACCTGGCCGACGGCGGGGCCGCCCACACTGAGGATCGTGCGAGTAGCCATCGTTGCGGAATCGTTCTTGCCCAACATGAACGGCGTCACCCACTCGGTGATCCGTGTCCTCGAACACCTCGACAAGACGGGGCACGACGCCATCGTCATCGCCCCGGACAATCCGTCCGGTCCCAGAGCCGCGACGTGGCACGACAACGTTCCGGTGCACCGGGTGCCGTCCGTCATGGTCCCCAAAGTGAGCTCGCTACCCGTCGGCGTCCCCGGGCTCGGCATGGTCTCGGCGATGCGCGCCTTCGCTCCCGACGTCGTACATCTGGCGTCACCGTTCTTGCTCGGAGCGGGCGGGCTGGCCGCCGCCAACCGTCTGGACCTGCCCGCGGTCGCCGTTTATCAGACCGACGTCGCCGGTTTCGCCGCCAGCTACGGCCTCGGCCTCACCTCGAAGGCCGCGTGGCGCTGGACCAGGAGACTGCACAGAGGCGCGGCCCGCACTCTGGCCCCGTCCACCTCGGCCGTCGACGCGTTGGAGTTGCACGGCATTCCGCGCGTCCACCGGTGGGCCAGGGGAGTCGACGCCGTCCGGTTCGCACCCTCGGCCAAGTCGCAGACACTCAGAAGCCAGTGGGGAGCAGGCGAGAAGCTGATCGTCGGCTTCGTCGGCAGGCTCGCCCCGGAGAAGCACGTCGAGCGGCTCGCCGTACTGGCCGCAGACCCGTCGATCCAGCTGGTGATCGTCGGCGGCGGACCCGACACAGCGGCACTGCAGACCCTGATGCCCGGAGCGATCTTCACCGGCCAACTCGGCGGCGACGAACTCGCTCGGGCCTACGCCAGTTTCGACATCTTCGTACACCCCGGCGAACACGAAACCTTCTGCCAGGCAGTGCAAGAGGCCCTCGCCAGCGGCGTCCCGGTCATCGGGCCCGACGCGGGAGGCCCGCGCGATCTGGTCTCGCACTGCCGCAACGGATATCTGCTGCCGGTCGACAAGTTCACCGAACTGCTGCCCAGTGCCGTCGGAGCGCTCGCCGAACCCACCACCCGCGCCCGCTTCGGCGACGCAGCCCGCAAATCGGTACTGCACCGCACCTGGCCTGCCATCTGCGACGAGCTGATCTCGCACTACTACGACGTGCAAGGCATCACAGCGCCGCGGGTGCAGAAGATCGCTTGAGTAGTCTGGACTTCGTGGCCCAGACATCACGCGCAACCCTGGCAAAAGAGCCCCACGAGGTGGCGTCGATGTTCGACGGCGTCGCCCGTCGATACGACATCACCAACACGGTTCTGTCGTTCGGACAGGACCGGAGTTGGCGCAAACTGACTCGGCGCGCCCTCGATCTCAAACCTGGCGAGCGGGTACTCGACCTCGCCGCTGGCACCGGCGTCTCGACCGTCGAACTCGGGCTCAGCGGAGCCTGGTGTGTTGCCACCGATTTCTCCAAGGGCATGCTGCAGGCAGGACTGCAGCGAGGCGTTCCGATGGTCGCAGGCGACGCGATGGCACTGCCCTACGCCGACGCCAGCTTCGATGCTGCCACCATCTCCTTCGGCCTCCGCAACGTCTCCGATTTCGACGCAGGCCTGCGCGAGATCGCCCGCGTCACCAAGCCAGGCGGCAGGCTCGTCGTCTCGGAGTTCTCCACGCCGGTGTTCGGACCGTTCCGCACGGTGTACATGGAGTACCTGATGAAGGCGTTGCCGAAAGTCGCTCGCGCCGTGAGCAGTAACCCCGACGCCTACGTCTACCTGGCCGAATCCATCCGCGCGTGGCCGACGCAGGAGCAATTGGCGCAGCGCATCGCCGACGCCGGTTGGACCGACGTGCAGTGGCGCAACCTCACCGGTGGAATCGTGGCTCTGCACAAGGCAACTCGGCCCTGACGCGATTCACGTAAAAGGCGGCCGGGAATCGATTTTCAGTGATCCGGTTCCCGATGCCCGCCACGTGCGGGCGACGAGGTCGCTGTCCGCTTCGGTGATGAGGTTACCCATGCAGCGGACGGCGACTTTCATCAGTGCCCGTGAGCGCATGCCCACCGGTCCCGCTGCGGGTAGGAATCTCGGCACGGTCAACAGTCCGGCGAGGCGTCGAGCGATGGAGAAGGCCTGCCCGTAGTGCTCGCGCAGCAGGGTCGGCCAGGCGTCGGTGAGGTCGGGGTGATCGAGCAGGTCGACGACCATGCGGCCGCCTTCGAGTCCGTAGTCGATGCCCTCGCCGTTGAGTGGGTTCACGCAGGCTGCGGCGTCGCCGATGATGGCCCAGTTGGTGCCTGCGATTCCCGAGACCGCGCCGCCCATCGGCAGCAGAGCCGACGCCACCGAGCGCAACTCCCCGCTGAGGTCCCATTCGCCGCGGCGCTGGTGGGTGTAGAGGTCGAGCAGTGGCCGCAGCGCTCCGGGTGCCGGCCTCTTGGCGGTGGCCAGGGTGCCGACGCCGATGTTGATGGTTCCGTCGCCCAGCGGGAAGACCCAGCCGTAGCCGGGTTGCAGAGTGCCTGCCGCGTCACGTAATTCGAGGTGCGAGCTGATCCATTCGTCGTTGCTTCGGCCCGAGTCGATGTAGGCGCGAGCGGCGACGCCGAATGCGGTGTCGCGATGCCATTGCCGCCCGAGTTGTTTGCCCAGAGTGGAGCGGACGCCGTCGGCGACGATGAGTGTGCGACAGGAGATCTCGTGTGCGCCGGCGGCGGTCTGCAGGGTTACCGAGCGGACCGAATTGCCGTCTCGGGTGACGGCGACAGCCTTCGCTCCCTCGGCCATCACGGCTCCGGATTCGACTGCGGCGACGCGAATCCTGTCGTCCAATTCGGTTCGGGGAACGGCACTTCCGACGGCGGGAAGGGACTTGCTCGGCCACTGGAGTTCCAGTTCCTGCCCGAATCCGCTCAGTCGCAGTCCTCGGTTGCGCGCTTTGCCGCGCACCCACTCACCCAGACCCAGCTGATCGAGCTCGGCGACGGCACGTGGCGTCAACCCGTCGCCGCACGTCTTGTCGCGGGGGAACACTGCCGCGTCGGCCAGGACGACGTCGCGGCCGGATCGCGCGGCCCATGCCGCAGCGGACGATCCTGCGGGGCCCGCGCCCACGACCAAAATGTCGGTCGCGGTGGGTGGGGCGGGATGGGGAGAGGTCACGGGTTCCAGTATCCCGATTTCTACCAACGGGTGCGGCGAGGGCCTCCGGTCGACGCCGTGTGAAGCGTCACCTGTGGTCGGTGACACCGTCCCACCGGTGTGCACGCTAGGTTCACTACGGTAGAAGGCGAGCAGTGGCGCTTCGCCGCTGCCGCCGGCATGTCGACGACAGGACAGGGACCAACATCGTGAGTACAGACGACGCTGCCGTAGCAACGGTCGTTGCCGGAGTCGACCTGGGTGACCCGGAGCTCGCGCGAACCGTCGCCGACGGCCTCGCACGCGTCGAAGAACTGATGATCAGCGAGCTCTCCGACGGTGAGGAGTTCCTCACCGAGGCCGCTCTGCACCTGGCCAAGGCCGGCGGAAAGCGCTTCCGACCCCTGTTCACCGTGCTGACCGGTCAGCTGGGACCGTCGCCGACCGATCCGGCGATCGTCACCGCGGCCACGGTCGTCGAGCTGGTTCATCTGGCGACGCTCTATCACGACGACGTCATGGACGAGGCGTCGATGCGTCGAGGTGCCGAGAGCGCGAACTCACGCTGGGGCAACAGTGTGGCGATCCTCGCAGGCGACTACTTGTTCGCGCATGCGTCTCGTCTGGTGTCCACCCTCGGACCCGACGCCGTCCGCATCATCGCCGAGACCTTCGCAGAACTCGTCACCGGTCAGATGCGCGAAACCATCGGGGCCAAGAGCACCGACGATCCCGTCGCGCACTACCTGAAGGTCGTGTGGGAGAAGACCGGATCGCTCATCGCCTCGTGCGGACGCTTCGGCGGAACGTTCAGCGGCGGCGACGCCGAACATGTGGGACGCCTCGAGCGCCTCGGTGACGCCGTCGGTACCGCCTTCCAGATCTCCGACGACATCATCGACATCTCCTCGGCAACCGAGCAGTCCGGAAAGACTCCCGGTACCGACCTGCGGGAGGGCGTACACACTCTGCCGGTGCTCTTCGCGCTGCGCGAGGAAGGTGCCGACGGCGATCGGCTGCGCGAGATCCTCGCCGGTCCGGTCACCGAAGACGCGCTGGTCACCGAGGCTCTGGAGCTGCTGCAGCGCTCACCCGGCATGGTCTCGGCAAAGAAGACACTCGGTGAATATGCCGCGCGGGCACACGCAGAACTCGCCCTGTTGCCGCAGGGTCCGGCCAACGATGCCCTCGGCCGCCTGGTGAACTACACCGTCGAGCGCGTCGGGTAGTCGGCTCGGACTTCGGGCCGGGAACTGCCGGTCCAGGTGTTTTCGTTGAATCGGGTAGGAAGACCCGGTACGAGGAGGCATCTTCAGTCATGAACGGTTACGCGAACGGTGCGAAGACTTTCGGCCTGTTGGTCGGGATGTCGGCGCTCATCGTGTTCATCGGTTCGCTGTTCGGTAACGCGACCATTCTCATCGGCTCCATCGTGTTGGCAGTCGGCGTCAACGGCTACGCGTACTTCAACAGCGCGAAGATGGCCCTGCGGTCGATGCATGCGGTGCCGGTGACCGAGCTCGAGCAGCCGGCGATGTATCGCATTGTGCGTGAGCTGGCGACGGCCGCTCATCAGCCGATGCCTGCGCTGTACGTCAGTCCCACCAACAACCCCAACGCGTTCGCCACCGGCCGCAACCCCCGCAACGCTGCGGTGTGCTGCACCGAGGGCATTCTGCGGATCCTGGACGAGCGGGAACTGCGCGCGGTGCTCGGGCACGAGCTCTCTCACGTCTACAACCGCGACATCCTGATCTCGTCGGTGGCCGGTGCGATGGCGTCGGTCATCTCGGGTCTGGCGAACCTCGCCTTCTTCGCCAACATTTTCGGCGGACGCGGCAACGGGGGCCCGAACCCGCTCGCGTTGCTGCTGGTGTCGATGCTGGGGCCCGTTGCGGCCAGCCTGGTGCGCCTCGCGGTCTCTCGCTCGCGTGAGTACCAGGCCGACCAGTCCGGGGCCGAGCTGACCGGTGACCCGTTGGCGCTGGCGTCGGCACTCCGCAAGCTCGAGCAGGGAGTGCAGCTGGCACCGCTGCCGCCCGAGCCGCGGTTGGCGGCGGAATCGCATCTGATGATCGCGAATCCGTTCCGCATGGGCGACAAGGCCGGGCAGCTGTTCGCCACCCACCCGCCGATGGCCGACCGCATCGAGCGACTCGAGCGGATGGCCGGCCACCGGCCGTACTGAGCGGCTGCGCCGCATGTGAGCAGAAACTCGTAGCCCACTACGAGGTTCCGTGCACATGCGGCGCAGGAGTGGAGCCTGCGGAACGACCCAGGTGAGCAGGAGTGGAGCCTGCGGAACGACCCAGGTGAGAAGCCGCTCTACCGGTAGTTGACGAACTGCAGCGCGATGCCGAAGTCCTCGTTCTTGAGCAGCTGCTGGATGGCCTGCAGGTCGTCGCGCTTCTTGCTGCTCACGCGCAGTTCGTCGCCCTGGATCTGCGCCTTGACGCCCTTGGGGCCGTCGTCGCGGATCTTCTTGGAGATCTTCTTGGCGTTCTCGGTCGTGATGCCCTGCACCAGCTTGCCGGTGACCTTGTAGACCTTGCCGGACGCGGCCGGATCGTTGGTCTCGAAGGCCTTGAGGGAGACGTCCCGTCGGATCAGCTTTTCCTTGAACACGTCGAGGGCGGCCTTGACCTTCTCCTCGGATTCGGACGTGATGACGATCGTCTCGGACTCGCCGCTACCGGACCATTCGATGCTGGTGTCGGATCCGCGGAAGTCGAAGCGGGTCGCCAGCTCCTTCGCGGCCTGTCCGACGGCGTTGTCCACTTCCTGTCGGTCGACCTTGCTCACTACGTCGAAGGACGAATCAGCCACTTCTCACACTCTCCAGTCGAATCGAAAATTTGGTTTGGCGGTGGTGTCGGTCCACATCCCGCAGGGACTTTATCGGCCCGCTACCGACCGTATCCACCCGGTTTGCGTTCCGGGGGGACGTTCGTTGTATTCTTCTCACCGCGCCGAAGAGCAGTACGGGCTTCGATCGCATCACGGCAGATTGCCCGAGCGGCCAATGGGAGCGGACTGTAAATCCGTCGGCTTATGCCTACGTAGGTTCGAATCCTACATCTGCCACACCTGGAACCCCGGCGAGGATTTCTCTCGCTGGGGTTTCCATGTGAAGAGGGACATGAACGGCTCGCTGACCACGCAATTTGGTAGTCGGCGCTCCGAATGTGTAACCTCTTGAAGGCTTCAGCGCACGGCTCGATGTGCCCTGGAGTGGAGCCTGCGGAACGACTGTTCCGTAGCCACCCGCCCCCTTAGCTCAGTCGGTAGAGCGTTTCCATGGTAAGGAAAAGGTCAACGGTTCGATTCCGTTAGGGGGCTCGCTGGATTGGATGGCTCGACGTCGCGTTCCCCGCGTGGGATGGTGGACGGTGAGCACCTGAGGCGGTGTAGCTCAGTTGGTAGAGCAAACGACTCATAATCGTTGCGTCGCCGGTTCAAGTCCGGTCACCGCTACACAGTAGGCAAGCACGACCAGTAGCACTCATGAACAGTCCTGATTGACCCTGATCAGATTTACCCGAAAGTAGGCGTCCAGTGGCCTCCTCCACCGATGTGCGGCCCAAGATCACCTTGGCCTGCGAGGTTTGCAAGCACCGCAACTACATCACCAAGAAGAACCGTCGGAACGACCCCGACCGCATCGAGCTGAAGAAGTTCTGCTCCAACTGCGGAACGCACCGGGCGCACCGCGAATCCCGCTAGTCTGCTCGGCTCGCTGGTTCGCAGTCCCGATTTTTCTTCGGCGCCCGGCGTTAGGTCGCATTTTCTTCCCTAACGGCTCTTGCGTCCAGGGTAGAAAAGGTCTCCACCGTGTCACAAGCTCCACATGACGTACCGGCCATGGATGCATCCGCTCACGCGGCGTCCATGGTCGGTTGTCATTTCCGCGTCGACGACTTCTACGAGGTCGGCCGCGAGAAGGTTCGTGAGTATGCGCGTGCCGTCCAGGATTTCCATCCCGCGCACCACGACGAGGACGCAGCGAAGGGCCTCGGTTACGACGGTCTCCTCGCGCCCTTGACCTTCGTTTCCCTGCTCGGGATCATGTCGCAGACCCGCATGTTGCAAGAGGTCATCACGGGTTACGACCCGAGTCAGATCCTGCAGACCGATCAAAAACTGGAGTTCCATCGCCCGATCCAGGTCGGCGATCGAATTTTCTGCGACGTGTATCTCGAGTCGTTCCGGCAGATGGGTGGCAGCGACATCATGACCACCAAGAACATCATCACCGATCAGAACGGCGACCTCGTGCAAACCACGTGGACGACGATCGTCGCGCGAACCGGCGGGGAGATCGACGAGAACATCGCCCATGCGGTGAAGGAAGTGATCAGGCATGGCGCTTCGTAACTTCGACGACGTATCGGTCGGGGACGAACTGCCTGAGCGAGTGGTGTCCCTGACCCGCGGCGACCTGGTCAACTACGCAGGCGTGTCCGGCGATCCCAACCCGATCCACTGGAGTGACGAGGTCGTCGCGCTGGCCGGATTGGACGACGTCATCGCGCACGGGATGCTGACGATGGGCCTCGGTGCCGGTTTCGTCACGTCGTGGCTCGGCGACCCGGGTGCGGTCACCGAGTACAACGTGCGCTTCACCAGTGCGGTGTTGGTCCCGGCCGATGCCCCGGCGTCGGTGGAGTTCACCGGCAAGGTCAAGTCCGTGGACGCCGACGAGCGAACCGCGATCGTCGCCATCGTCGCGAAGTCCGCAGGCAAGAAGATTTTCGGGCGAGCGACCGCAACGGTGCGCTTGGCCTGAGCATGGTCGATCCGGCGGAGGTCGTTCACCGCCGGGACGACGGGATTTATCTGTTCCGAAGGGTGTGCAGTACACTGAGATTTCTGGGGTAATTCGGCGCTCCGCGCTGCCCGCGTCCTCCCTCTGGAGAGCGCGAAGGCTGTGTGTGGGAGCCGAATGGACACCAGAGCGGCCGAGAAGCTTCGGCCGAAGGGGCGTAGCTCAATTGGTAGAGCAACGGTCTCCAAAACCGTAGGTTGCAGGTTCAAGTCCTGTCGCCCCTGCCCAAGGTGTCAGCAACTGAGAGGAACGACGTGAGCGAGGAGCGCGGTAAGCGCGACGGTCGATCGGAGGAGGAGTTCGAGAACTCCTCGGCTTCGGGCGACGTCGCACCTGGCTCCGAGGGCCGTCCTTCCGATGCTGACACCACTGCCGGTGAATCCGCTGCAGACGCCGTGGTGCCCACCGGCAAGCGATCCACCAGCAGGTCCCGCGGTAGCGCTTCGGGCGTGTCGATGTCCAAGGCTCCGGCCGCATCCACCGCGCCGGCCAAGACCAAGACCGGCAGGACTCGTTCGGGCAAGGTCAAAGCCGACAAGCGGCCGAACGTGTTCATGCGTCTGCTGCAGTTCTTCCGTGAGGTCGTCGCCGAGCTTCGCAAGGTCATCTGGCCGAACAAGAAGCAGATGGTCACCTACACCAGCGTCGTGCTCGTCTTCCTGACGTTCATGGTCGCGTACATCAGTGGCCTCGACCTGCTCTTCATCCAGGGCGTCGGCTGGCTGTTCGGCTGACCGATCGCAGCTGCGTGAACTACCGACGATCGAACCGAGCAGGAAACTAGAGAAAGGGTGCTGACGTGAGCACGCCGCACAACGACGCCACCGAAGTGGCCGCATTCGACGCCGATGTCGAGGCGACCAAGCAGGGCCTCGAAGCGGAGCAGGCCGCTCAGGACCGCGAAACCGACGAAGCCATCAAGGCCGACGTTGCCGCCGCTGCCGGTGAGGACGTTCCCGCCGAAGACGGCGAGGCAGCCGACGCCGACGTGACAGCCGAGCCCGAGGATCCCGTCGCCGAGATGAAGGCGGCTCTGCGCCGCGCTCCCGGTGACTGGTACGTCATTCACTCGTACGCCGGCTACGAGAACAAGGTCAAGGCCAACCTCGAGACTCGCGTGCAGAACCTCGACGTCGGCGACTACATCTTCCAGGTGGAAGTTCCCACCGAAGAGGTCACCGAGATCAAGAACGGCCAGCGCAAGCAGGTCAACCGCAAGGTTCTGCCCGGTTACATCCTCGTGCGCATGGAACTCAACGACGAGTCATGGGGAGCGGTTCGCAACACTCCCGGCGTCACCGGTTTCGTCGGTGCCACCTCGCGGCCGTCACCGTTGACCATCAACGAGGTCGTCAAGTTCCTCATGCCGCAGGAAGGTGCCAAGAAGGACGCGAAAGCGACCGCAGGCGCAGCCGAGCAGGGCGGCGACACCACGTCGAAGCCGACCATCGAGGTCGACTTCGAGGTCGGCGAGTCGGTCACCGTCATGGATGGCCCGTTCGCCACCCTCCCCGCGAGCATCAGCGAGGTCAACGCAGAGCAGCAGAAGCTCAAGGTGTTGGTATCGATCTTCGGCCGTGAAACACCGGTCGAGCTCGGCTTCACTCAGGTCTCCAAGATCTAGAAGCCGACCACAGACTTGCAGTAGCAACCGCAAGAAACCCGAGCGAATACAAGGAAAAAGAAATGCCCCCGAAGAAGAAGAAGCTAGCCGGGATCATCAAGCTTCAGATCCAGGCCGGTGCCGCCAACCCGGCACCGCCCGTCGGCCCCGCACTGGGCCAGCACGGCGTCAACATCATGGAGTTCTGCAAGGCGTACAACGCCGCGACCGAGTCGCAGCGCGGCAACGTCGTGCCGGTCGAGATCTCGGTCTACGAAGACCGTACGTTCGACTTCAAGCTGAAGACTCCTCCCGCCGCCAAGCTGCTGCTCAAGGCCGCAGGCGTGGCGAAGGGCTCCGGCGAGCCGCACAAGACCAAGGTCGCCAAGGTGACCATGGACCAGGTGCGCGAGATCGCCAAGACCAAGCAGGAAGACCTCAACGCCAACGACATCGATCAGGCCGCGAAGATCATCGCCGGCACTGCTCGCTCGATGGGCATCACCGTCGAAGGCTGATTTACCTGCCCAGCAGGAGCGAAGCCTGCGGAGCGACCGTTCCAGCAGGAGCGGAGCCTGCGGAGCGACCAAAGACACAGAACGTGGGAGAGCCGGCCAGGCTCGTCAACCACACTGAACTCGAACGAAGGACAGTAAGACATGGCAAAGCGCAGCAAGGCCTACCTCGAGCAGGCCGCGAAGATCGACCAGGACAACCTCTACTCGCCTCTCGAAGCCGCGAAGCTGGCCAAGGAGACCGCGTCGAGCAAGTTCGACCCCACCGTCGAGGTCGCAGTGCGACTCGGCGTCGACCCCCGCAAGGCCGACCAGATGGTGCGCGGCACCGTCAACCTTCCCCACGGCACCGGCAAGACCGCTCGGGTTATTGTTTTCGCCGCTGGTGAGAAGGCTGCAGAGGCCGAGGCAGCAGGAGCCGACGTCGTCGGTGCAGAAGATCTGATCGAGCGCATCCAGGGCGGATTCCTGGACTTCGACGCCGCGATCGCCACCCCCGATCAGATGGCCAAGGTCGGCCGCATCGCCCGTGTCCTCGGACCGCGTGGCCTGATGCCGAACCCGAAGACGGGCACGGTCACCAACGACGTGACCAAGGCCGTCAACGACATCAAGGGCGGCAAGATCAACTTCCGCGTCGACAAGCAGGCCAACCTGCACTTCGTCATCGGCAAGGCCTCGTTCGACGAGACCAAGCTGGTGGAGAACTACGGCGCAGCACTGGACGAGATCCTGCGTGCGAAGCCGTCGTCGGCCAAGGGCCGTTACGTCAAGAAGGTCACCGTCTCGACCACCACCGGACCCGGCGTCCAGGTCGACCCGAACCGCACGCGCAACCTCCTCGAGGACGACGCGAACGCGTAAATCAGCTCAGCACTACGACGAAGGCCGGCCCCGATACATCGGGTGCCGGCCTTCGGCGTTCGTGGA
The DNA here is from genome assembly GCF_002258565.1 of Rhodococcus sp. 05-2254-6. Taxonomy (NCBI): domain Bacteria; kingdom Bacillati; phylum Actinomycetota; class Actinomycetes; order Mycobacteriales; family Nocardiaceae; genus Rhodococcus; species Rhodococcus sp. 05-2254-6. The sequence goes on along the minus strand of NZ_NOZF01000175.1, from coordinate 4,651 downwards.
GGTGCCTACGCAGCCCGCGCCCGAGCGAAGTTCGCCAGGATGATGCCCGCGATGCGGTCGATCAGTGCGGCGGGCAGGTCGTGGGCCATACCGTCGATCAGCGTCAGTTCGGCGTCGGGGACAGCGCGGGCGATGGCCTTCCCACCCGACGGCCGGACCAGTTTGTCGGCGGTGCCGTGGATTACCGTGGTGGGAGCGGTGATCTTCTTCGCGTAGGGCCGCAGACTGCCGGTGCCGGTGATGGCGGCCATCTGCCGCACGACACCGGACGGGTTGTAGTTCCGCTCGTACATCACCTGCGCGATCTCCAGTTGCTCCTCGGGCGGAGTGCGATAACCGGGGGAACCGATCGCGGCGAGCGTCTTCGCCGAATGCGCGATGATCTCGTCCTTGGTGGCGTCCTTCCCGACGCCACCGATGAGCGGCAGCAGGGCGCGTGGATCGGGCGGTGGCAGTAACGGTTCGTTGGTGCTCGAGAAGAGGATCCCGACCGACTTCGTTCGTTCGGGATAGCGTCCGGCGAAGACCTGGGTGATCATTCCGCCCATGGAGGCACCGACGACGTGCACCGAGTCGATGTCGAGGTGGTCGAGCACGCCGACGGCGTCGGCCGCCATGTCCGTGATCGTGTAGGGCACGTCCGAGGACATCCCGAACTCGTGCCGGATCAGGCGAAGAATCTGGGAACCCCGCACTTTCTGCCCCGTCATCTTGGTGGACAACCCGATGTCGCGATTGTCGATTCGGATCACCCGGTAGCCGGCGTCGACGAGACGGGTGCAGAAGTCCATGGGCCACAACGTCAATTGCGCGGACAGGCCCATGATGAGCAACACTGCGGGGTCGTCGATCGACCCCATGTCCTCGTACGCGATCTCGACGGAGTTCGTCGGCGCGACACCTTGTTCGATTCTCATGTTCTCGTTCCTACCAGCCGGGCTCACCGAGTACCGGAACCACCAGGTAACTCGGATTCTGCGGATCGATGTCGATGTCCTGTCTGCGCAATCGCGTACGCACCAGATCCGGCAGGATCGGAATGAACCGCGGTGTGTCGGTGGCGAATACACTCACGCGCAGGCGGTGGCCGGATGCGATGACGGCCTCGGTGGTGAGGATGTCGATGTCGAGAGCGATGGGTTCGCCGATGGGGACCGGGAGCAGCGCTGCTTCGGTGAGTGGATGGTAGGGGCGGGTGTAATCGCCGTTCGGGGCGAACAGTGATCGCTCGTCGTCGACGGCTCGGCGGGAGGCGAGCAGTGCGCCGTTGCTCAGCACGATCGATCGACCGCTCGGGGCGACGTCGCAGATCATGATGGCCCACATCGCTTCCGGTGCACGGCAGACGACGCGCAGGTGCAGGTTCATGGGGCCGGACAGTACGGTGTCCGACTCGGCGGGTGCGGTGGTGAAGGTGACTGCGGCCCCCTCGGCGAATCGATTGTCGTAGGTGAAGCCGCAGCCCAGGACTGCCGTCACGCCGGCGAGAACCTGTGTGGTGTCACGAGATACGACGGCTCGCAGTGACGGGCGAACGGTCAGGACGTCGGATTCGGCGGCCGGCTCGCCGGTGAGGCTGCCGTCGCCGACGGCATGAGGGGCGGTGCCGGACGCCGCTGCCGACAGGTACAGCCTGCGTGGTTGTGCCCGGGGAGCCGGAAAGTGCCCGTGCGCAGTCCAATTGCCGCCCTGCTGACGCAGGGTGACGGGGCCGTAGTTCTCGATTCCGTTGTCCACGTCGCGCAGCCATTTGTCGAACCAGGCGCGCTCGAGTACGTCGAGCCGAGGCGGAAATCCTGGTTCGCCGAAGCCGATTCCCGGGTTGCCGTGGTAGCCGTCGCCGACGAGCAGTTGCTTGAATCCGCGTTCGAGGGGCAGCCGGTTGTAGATGTCCGGTGCGGAGCCGCCGAAGATGTCGTGCCAGCAGCCGTACAGAAACGTCGGTGCCGCGATGTCTTCGATGACGGCATCGATGGTGTCGTAGTACTCGTTGTCGTAGATTCGCGGATCTCCGCCTGTGACAAAGCCTTTGGCCAGGTCGAACAGATTCGTTGCCGGGGATCGAGCGCGATCGCGGAGCCAGGCGAGCGTGTCGATTCCGCCGACCGCAGGCGCCCACTTGAGCCCGTTGACGGCCGCGAGCCACAGTGGAATGAACGCCGAGGTGGCACCTCCGGTGGCGAAGATCTCGCGCACGATGTCCACCGAGCCCTCGACTGCGAAGATCGCGTCGAGCCCGGCGGGCTGCTTTGCTGCGGCCTGCAGGGAGTTGATCGCGGAGTACGAGATTCCGGCCATCCCGATCCGGCCGTCGCACCAGTACTGGCGTCGGGCCCAGTCGATCACCTCGAGCGAGTCGAGCTGTTCCCGGGGACCCAGCACGTCCCAGGTGCCCGAGGAGCTGCCGGTGCCGCGGACGTCGACGATCATCTGCACGTACCCGCTGCGGACGAGATGACGGTTGACCGAAAGCAGGTCGGCAGCCCCGCCCGCCACCACTCGGGTGATCTCGGTGATGCCGTCGAATCTGCTTCCGGTCAGGTCGAATGCGGACGAGAAAGCTCTGATGGCACGGCCCAGAACCGGGGTCTCGAGGACGGTGTCGATGCTCTTGATCAACAGCTTGTTGTAGGGCGTGAGGTTCAGGACGGTGGGAAACGTGCCTTCCACCGCCTGTCCCGACGCGTCCGCGGGGCGAAAGACGTATGCGCGCAACGCGGTTCCGTCGCTCATCGGAATGCGCACGTTCGTCGTGATGGACACCCGAGGGTAGCGCGGTTGTTCGCGCACGATTGCCGCCCACGCCGCTGCTGCGTCGCCGCCGCTCGGATCGCGTGCGGGTTGCAGGAGGGGGTGGGGGTGTACTGCCGTCATGGGAAACGATTAGACCGTCGAAGGGCCTCGTTTGTCTCGCGGAACGCGCATCGCCGGTGATGTCACCGACCGGTACAGGGCGATTTGCCGACTTCGATTGGGAACACTCTCAACGCCGGTTGAGCGCCGCTGTGGGGGTTCCCAGACTTTCCCGGTCACCCGGTTATGAGCCCGCGTCATTGCTAACGTCTGCCCGTCCGAGTGATGTGGGACACCGACCGTTGCAGGGGAGCGCGAATGCACGTAGAGGCACTGTTCGGAGACGGATCGTTGCGTCCGATCTGGCCGCACGCAGATGCACTGATCACCAACGAATGCCCGGGGCTTCGTTTCGCCGGGAAGTATGCCGACGTCGTCGCGCTGAGCAACGGTGATCCGACGGCGCTGCGCCCGTTCATCGACGAGGACACTCGCCGCCGTGTGGCAGATATGGCAGCACCGCGTACCGACACCGCGTTGGTGTTCGGGGCCAACGGCTTTCTCGGTGCTCACCTGATCGGCCGCCTCACTCGTGATTCCGCCGTCGAGGTCGTCTATGCGATGGTGCGCCCCACCGAGGAGGAAACGGCTCTCGAGCGCCTGCAACGCACGTTCGACCAGTACGAGATCGCGGTGGACGCAGACAAGATCCGCATCGTCGAGGGCACTCCCACGAAATTCCGGTTCGGTCTCGACAAGACCGCCTACTACGACCTGGCTGCCGGAGTGGGACAGATCTTCAACTGTGCCAGTTCCACCGATTACACCGAGAGCTACGCCGAGCTGCGCGACGACTGGTTCGTCAGCGTCCTGCGCATCCTCGAATTCAGCATCACCTCCACCCGCAAGCATCTGACGTACGTGGGCAGTATCGGTGCCCACCTCTATCAGAAGCCCGAGGATTTCCGTCGTCCCGATTCGTGGTGGTACTCCGGGTACGCGCAGATGAAGTGGGTCAACGCAACGCTGCTCGGGTGGCTGTCGATGTCGGACACCTACTCCGTCACCCTGTGCGAGGCGCCCTACATCCTCGGAAGCACCGAACTCGGTCGTGATCCGGGTCGGGTCTACAGCTTCTGGCGCATCATCGAACTGGCGATCGCGGCCGGTGCCATCTGGGACGGCCCGGGGATGAACTACGTTCCGGTCGACGTGATGTGCGACGTCATGGCGAGCAACTCGTTGCGCAGCCATCCGCTGACGAGGCTGTTGCCGAGCAATCCCACCGGCTACGGTCACGATCTGTACGCCGATCTTCTCGGCCTCGATCTGGTGAGCTGGGACGAGTTCAAGGAGCGCGTCAGTGCGCGCATCTCGCCGCGGTTCGCCGAGACGATGCTGGCAGACAACATCGATCAGCTCATGCGGCTGGTGCACAAGCCCGAGGCGATCCTGCCCGTCGACCACGACGTCTCCTGGTGCGATCATCGCCGACTCTTCGAGCTCTACTTCGAGAAAGCACAGCTCAAGACGCTCACGCCCGCCGCCGTCAACTGACGTGTCGGACGGACTCGAACCCACCTCGGTGCGCCTGCGGGACGTACCGGTCGGCCGCGAGGTGACCAACGGCGTTCTCTCGCTGGGCTTCTACGTGGTGTGCGGGCTGATCGGGCTGCTGCCCGGCTCGCTGAGGAACCGGGCCGCCGACGCCTTCGTGACCTGGTCGGAGAGCGTCGACGAACAGCGGCACAACTGATGTGGTGGGTTCGAGGGGTACTCGTCCTCGGTGTGGTGCTGGCAGCTCCGTTCGCTCTGTTCGTGTACTGGCGGACCCGGTTTTTCTTCCGTGATCCGCACC